>NZ_MUFL01000111.1:0-7977 GCF_001995355.1 Salinivibrio sp. PR919
GTCTTAAGATAGGCGGTTAATCGTTGCGACTACCAGCTAGCCGGACTAAATTGCTGACCTGCAAGTGCCGCTTCGACCATCAGGCCACCCTTAGCATGGGTAAAGACAGTCAGACCATTAACATAATAGGCTTTTGACTGACGGTTACTGGCTGACGCCGAGGTGCCTGCGGTGCCGGCTTGCGCAGAGGCGCCTTCGGTTAAGGCAGTCGCGGAGGCTTGTGCGCCCAGCTCTACTTGTCCTTTCATAAAGCGGTCATACGCGGCTTGATCTTCAAAAAAGACGATTTCGCTGAAGGCTTGTCCGCCAAAAGTAAGACCGACCGACACTTGCTTTAACTCGGCTGCGCTGACCGGTTGACCTTGGCGGTAGACCACGCCTTTACCGTATGCGCCGCCCACCCAAAAACCGCCTTTACCGACCGAAGGAAACACGGCATAGCCATAGGCGTTATCAAAAAACGGTTGGGTTTGCGGATATTGATAAAACTGATCGCGTGCCAGGTTTGCTTGGCTAATTTGATCCTGCTGAGAATGGGTGGCACAGCCTACTAGGGCGGTCAGTGCCACTAACGCCATGCTCAACCATACATACGAACGACGTAACATGTTTTTATCCCTCTTCGTCATCAAAGTGAGTCTTTCACCTCACACGTTACGTCAGTTCAGGCGGACAAATGTCAGGCGCGTGTGGAAATTTTCCGTGGAGTGCGATGATAAGGCTGGCCGCGATATCGCCAGCCAATAAGCCCACTTATCACCACCCAAATCCAAAGCGGGGTATTACCCCATTGGCGATAGGGGGTGAGACCCACAGTGCTGGTGACTGTGGTGGTAAGCACACCGGTTTCAAATTGCGGGAGGGATTGCTGAATATTGCCGCGTGCATCCATAATCGCAGTCACACCATTATTGGTGGCACGAATGACCGGCAAGCCAAACTCACGCGCGCGCATCCGCGCAATCTCTAAATGCTGCAATGGGCCAATTGAGCGGCCAAACCACGCATCATTCGATAAAGTGATAATCGCGTTACTGTCCGGCGTCAAGTTGGCGCGAATTTGCGCTGGAAACGCAATTTCGTAGCAAAGCGCCGTGATGTAGGCCAAGCCATTGGCCGGTAATGCCGGTTGTATGGCCTCGCCCGGTGAGAACGAAGACATGGGCAAATTAAATAAAGGCGCAAGCGGACGCAGTAACGATTCAAAGGGAACGAATTCACCAAACGGGAGCAAATGATGCTTGCTGTATTGCTTCGGCGCAGGATACTGATAGCTAGGCGTATCAGCGCCAACCGCAATCACATTATTAAAATATTGCCCTGCCGCATTTTGGTCTAACACGCCGGTAATGACCGTGGTGTGGTTATTTTTCGCGGCGGTATCTAATTGCTCAAAAAAGCGAGGTAAGTCACGCTCCAATGCCGGAATAGCCGCTTCTGGCCAGATCACCACATCGCTATCCCAATGTTGGCGGGTGAGATCTAGGTACTTCATTAAGGTTGGCCAGCGTTGATCGATACGCCACTTTAACGCTTGGGGAATATTGCCTTGGATCAGTGAAACCGTTTGTTGTTTCTCTGGATTCGCTTCAACCCACTGGATGGTGTTAAGCCCGTAGGCACACGCGGATATCCCTGCGATCGCCACAAGGCCAGCTAACTGCTTGCGTCCTTGCCACGCGCCCCATTTGGGCGTGATTAAGGTCGCCAATCCTGCCATTAGCACCAGCACCCAAGTGATGCCTTGCACACCGAGCACAGGCGCTACGCCAGCTAAAGGACTATCAATTTGGCTGTAGCCGGGCCACAGCCACGGGAAACCGGTAAAGACCCAGCCTCGTAACCCATCGGCCACCAGCCATAGACTAGGCGCGAGAAATAGCCACTTAATCGCGGCATGGCGCACCGAGCAGCGCGCTAACACTCCGGCGAATAACGCAGGATACAATGCAAGGTATATGACCAGCAGCGCCATTAAGGACAAGCCTGCTATGGCGGGCATGCCTCCAAAATGATCGATACTGACATACACCCAGCTGACGCCGGTAGCAAATTGACCCAGACCCCAGAAAAAGCCGAGCAAACTGGCCCTTTTGGGGGAGGTGGATTGGAGCAACAGGAATAGACCCCAAAGCGATACTGGCATTAGCAGCCAGTAAGAGAAGGGGGCAAAGGCAAGGGTGGCACTGGCACCAAGCAGGGCAGCCGCGAGAGGCTGCCCAATTTGACGCACAATGTGATTAATCGCTTTCACTTTGAGGTTCGCTACTGTCAGGAATGGTGACTTGTAGCTGAATGATACGACGGCTGTCTGCCGAGGTCACCTTAAAGTGGAAATGTTCGATATCCACTTCCTCGCCGCGATCGGGCAGATGGCCAAAGCTGGTCATGACCAAGCCGCCGATGGTGTCTACCACATCGTCTTGGAACTGACTGCCGAAATGTGTATTAAAGTCTTCTAACGTGGTCAGTGCTTTTACCGCAAAAGTATGGCGGCTTAGCTGACGGATTTCTTGTTCGTCGTCCTCGTCGTACTCATCTTCGATTTCGCCAACGATTTCTTCCAAGATATCTTCAATGGTGACCACGCCCGATACACCGCCAAATTCATCGATCACGATCGCCATGTGGTAGCGTTCTTCTTGGAACTCTTTGAGTAAGCGGTCAACGCGTTTACTCTCAGGCACCACCACGGCAGGGCGTAACACCTTCTCGATATCGAAGTTTTCGGCATCTGGGCGCAAGTAGCGCAGCAGATCTTTCGCAAGTAAGATGCCTTCAACATGGTCTTTGTCATCGCTGATCACAGGATAACGCGAGTGTTGGGCATCAATGATGATATTAATGATCGCTTCCAAAGACTGCGATCGTTCAACGGTTACCATCTGCGAGCGGGGGATCATGATATCTCGAACACGCATGTCGGAGATTTGCATGACACCTTCCAGCATGTCTCTTGTGTCATGGTCGATCAGGGCGTTTTGCTCTGAATCGCGGAACACATCCACCAGTTCCTGTCTGTCTTTAGGATCAGCTTGGAAAAACTGTCCTAGCCGCTCGAAGAAGGTCTTCCTACTCGGACCGTCTGCGTTTTGCGAATTATCGTCGTTCATTCAAATTCATTCAGTTAGTTAACGCTCAATGAAGTCGTTCGCATAGGGATCAGGCACCCCCATGGTAGCTAAAATGTCACGCTCTAAGGCTTCCATTTGCTCGGCTTCATCATCCTCAATATGGTCGTAACCGAGCAGGTGTAAGCTGCCATGCACGACCATGTGTGCCCAGTGATCCATCAATTGCTTGCCTTGTTGTTCAGCTTCACGCTCAACCACTTGGCGGCAAATGATCAGATCGCCGAGCAAATCAATGTCGATACCGGGAGGGGCATCGAACGGAAACGATAACACATTTGTGGGTTTATCTTTGCCACGATAATCGCGATTCAAGCTCTGGCTCTCACCTTCGTCAACCAGACGAATCGTGACTTCCGCTTGTTCACGCGCGTTGCGCACGGCGTGTTCAAACCAAGCTTGGAGCTGATCATCACTGGGCAACCCGTCAGTATTATCACACGCCAGCTGAACATCCACGTAATAACTCATGATTGTTCCTGCGATTGGCTGTGTTCTGTGTGCATTTGTGCTTCGCGTGCCTCACGACGACGCGCTTCGGCTTCTTTGCGTGCGCGCGCATCTTCCGCTTCCCATTTATCATAGGCTTGAACAATACGCGTCACCACAGGGTGGCGAACCACGTCGTCAGCTTGAAAGAAGTGGAAGCTGATTTCTTTGACATCAGAGAGCACTTCAATGGCATGGCGTAAGCCCGATTTCGCGTTGCGTGGCAAATCCACTTGTGTCACGTCACCGGTGATCACAGCACGCGAATTAAAGCCAATCCGAGTCAGGAACATCTTCATTTGTTCCACCGTCGTGTTTTGGCTTTCATCGAGAATAATAAAAGCGTCATTGAGGGTACGGCCACGCATATAGGCCAGCGGCGCGACTTCAATCACGTTACGGTCAATCAGCTTTTCAACGCGCTCAAAGCCAAGCATTTCAAACAAGGCATCGTACAAAGGGCGCAGATAAGGATCGACTTTTTGGCTGAGATCGCCGGGCAAAAAGCCCAGTTTTTCACCGGCCTCTACCGCAGGACGTGTCAGCAAAATACGGCGAATTTCTTGGCGCTCAAGTGCATCAACCGCCGCTGCGACCGCCAAGTAGGTTTTACCGGTTCCCGCCGGACCAATACCAAAGGTAATGTCATGGCTAACCATGTTAGCAATATATTGCGCTTGGTTTGGCGTACGCGGTTTGATCACCCCTTTTTTGGTTTTGATATTAATCTCTTTACCGTATGGGATGCTTGATTCGGTGGTTTGCTCGAGTACGCCCGATTCTTTGATTGCCAAGTGAATGGCTTCCGGCTCAATGTCTGGGTAGCTGCCACGCACTGGGGCAGTATCAACATACAAATGCTTGAGAATATCTACCGCGGCATTCGCGGTATGTGGCTTGCCAACAATCGAAAACGCATTGTGTCTGTGATTAATTTCCACACCTAAGCGGCGTTCTAATTGTTTGATATTGTCGTCAAACGGGCCACAAAGATTGGCAAGTCGGGTGTTATCGGCTGGCTCTAAAGTAAGATCAAGAGTGATAATTTTAGACAAGGTTATCCTCGCTTTAGGCGCCGGCTTCCCGGCGCCCTTGAATCGATGAACTCCTTAAGGAGTATATACACCAACGCCAAGCTCGTTTTCATTACGTGTTTTCGCCATGATTTCGGTTGGCGAGACGGCGACACGCAGGTCCATATCTTTTTCAGTACGAACCAGCTCACCGCGGAGCGAGTTTGGCATCACTTCAGTAATTTTGACGTCAACAAATTGGCCAATCAAATCGACAGAGCCTTCAAAGTTAACGACACGGTTGTTTTCGGTACGGCCGCGTAGCTCCATCAGATTCTTACGAGATGGGCCTTCAACCAGAATACGTTGCTCCGTGTTGAGCATCAGTCGTGAGTAACGCATCGCTTGGCTGTTAATTTGTTGCTGCAGGCGGTACAGACGTTCTTTTTTCACTTGCTCTGGGGTGTCGTCAGGCATATCGGCGGCTGGCGTACCAGGGCGTGGTGAATACACAAAACTAAAGCTCATATCGAAGTCGATATCCGTGATCAGCTTCATGGTCGCTTCAAAGTCTTGGTCCGTTTCACCCGGGAAGCCGACGATAAAGTCAGAGCTGATGGTAATATCAGGGCGCGCTTGACGCAGCTTACGAATTTTTGACTTATACTCGATAGCGGTGTGCGGACGCTTCATCATAGTCAGAATTCGGTCTGAACCACTTTGCACTGGCAAGTGGAGGAAGCTCACCACTTCTGGCGTATCACGATACACCTCGATGATATCGTCAGTAAACTCAACCGGATGGCTGGTGGTGTAGCGAATACGGTCAATGCCATCAATCGCAGCCACATAACGCAGCAGCTCGGCAAAGGTACAAATCTCACCGTCGTGCATTTCACCACGATAGGCGTTTACGTTTTGCCCCAGCAGGTTCACTTCACGGACGCCTTGCTCGGCCAGTTGGGCAATCTCAAACAGGACATCGTCGAGCGGACGGCTCACTTCTTCACCGCGCGTATAAGGCACCACGCAGAAGGTACAGTACTTGGAGCAGCCTTCCATAATCGAAACGAAAGCGGTCGGTCCTTCTGCACGCGGCTCGGGAAGACGATCGAATTTCTCTATTTCCGGGAAGGTAATGTCCATCACGGGCGCATGATCTGAGCGTGATTGTTTGATCATCTCAGGAAGGCGGTGCAGCGTTTGCGGGCCAAAAATTACATCCACATAAGGTGCGCGCTCACGGATGTGGTCGCCTTCTTGTGTTGCTACACAGCCACCAACCCCGATCACCAAATCTGGATTCTTGTCTTTCAGTGTTTTCCAACGCCCGAGTTGGTGGAAAACCTTCTCTTGCGCTTTTTCACGGATAGAGCAGGTGTTTAGGAGGAGAACATCTGCTTCTTCTGGTTGCTCGGTCAGCTCGTAACCACCGGAAGCATTGAGCAGATCTGCCATTTTGGATGAGTCATACTCATTCATTTGGCAACCCCAGGTTTTAATCAGCAGTTTCTTAGCCATGTAACTTTACGCTCGTTTTTAATCTTATGGTCGACATTACCCCTCAAGCTGTGTGGTTTTTAACCAGTCAATCAGCTTGGCAAGCCGCGTATTGTACTGCTTTCCAATAACGCTGACCAGATCACAGGGCCGATGAAATGATCCTCAGAACCTTCAATCTTGGTAAGGCATTGACAAAGGACACAACCTGACTCGCATTTATGGTGGTTACTGCCAAGAACATTGACGCAATTTGATCTGATTTAGGTCGAATTCTCGTTAACCTTCAGTAGAATGCCCTCATTGCTAGTAAAAAGAGATAGTCATGAACCCATTTGAAATCATTATTGTTGGCGGTGGCATGGTGGGTGCGGCCGCTGCGTTGGGATTAGCGCGTCAGGGGCGTCAGGTTGCGTTGGTTGAGCGCCAAGTTCCTCAGTCATTTTCGCCCTCACAGCCAATGGATCTTCGTGTTTCGGCTATCTCTCATGCGTCGGTGGCGCTACTGTCCGATTTAGGGGCATGGACGGACATTGAAGCCATGCGTGTGTGTCCATATCGCCGCCTTGAAACGTGGGAAGCGGAAGACAGCCGTGTCTGCTTTAGCGCAGAGCAACTCGACTTACCCCAACTGGGATATATGGTCGAAAATCGTTTGATTCAACTCGGACTCTGGCAGCAATTCTCACGCTATGACAACTTGCACGTTTTCTCGCCCGCATCGATTACATCAATGCATCAAAAGGGGCAGCAACACTATGTTGAGTTAGACAACGGCGACACACTGACAGCGCCGTGGTTGATTGGTGCGGATGGCGCAAACTCTCGAGTGCGAGACTACGCCAAGATTGGCATCACCAGCTGGGACTATCGCCAACATTGCATGCTGATTAGTGTCGAAACCGCGTCGCCGCAGCAAGATATCACATGGCAACAATTCTTCCCTTCCGGGCCGCGCTCCTTCTTGCCGCTTTGCGGTCAGCAAGCTTCCTTGGTGTGGTACGACAGCCCTCAACGTATTCAGCAATTGTGTCAGTTAGATGCGGCGCAGTTAAAAGCAGAGATTGTGGMGAATTTTCCCGCCGAAGTTGGAGAGGTGACGCCTGTCAACTGGGGCGCATTCCCGCTGACGCGACGCCAYGCGCAGCAGTACCATCGTCATGGTGTTGTGGTGATTGGTGATGCTGCCCACACCATTAACCCACTCGCAGGGCAAGGGGTGAACTTAGGCTTTAAAGATGTAGCGGCCCTGCTGGATGCCTGTGCCGATGCAGGCGAACACTGGCAGGATAATGCGACATTAGTAGCTTATGAGAAAGCCCGCCGCACCGATAACATGATGATGCAAACCGGCATGGATGTGTTTTACGCCGCATTTAGCAATCGAATCACGCCTTTAAAACTGGCGCGTAATGCGTTGTTTAAACTGGCCGAACACAGTGGTCCAGTGAAAAAACATGTATTGAAGTATGCGTTAGGGCTCTAGCCTTCGCGACAAGAGCAAGGACGCGATATGGTGAACTACCAGACGATTATTTTTGATATTGGCAATGTGATGGTGCGTTGGTCACCGGAAGAAATCATCCGTCTAACCTTAGGGGACGCGGCAGATGCCCACACGTATGCCAATCAAATCTTCCCCAGTGATACTTGGCAAGCGCTGAATCGTGGCACGCTCACCGAAGCGCAAGCCAAGCAACGTTTTGCCAAAGAAACGTCGCTAAGCCCTGCGCAGCTTGAGGCACTGTTTTATTACATTAAACAGACTCAAATTTGTCTTTACGGTAGTGTCGAGTTACTTCACTCGGCCAAACAGGCTGGATACGGTGTTTATGCGTTAACCG
>NZ_MUFL01000112.1:0-7975 GCF_001995355.1 Salinivibrio sp. PR919
GTGTAGTTGATGCCATCTTTGTTGAGCCAGATTACAGTGGCAGGGGCGCGGCGAAAAAGATGCTCCAGTTTTTAGAGCACCTAGCGAAAGAACAGGGCTTGCGATTGCTAACGCTCGAATCCACCCTCAATGCAGCGYCTTTTTACCGTGCATGCGGCTTTGTGGGCGATGAGATATCAACGTATCACTCCCCAAAAGGGATCCGTTTAGACTGCGTGCCGATGGAAAAACCACTTTAAACACAACATCGATAACAGCGAGAAAGACTATTATCGGTGTTGATTTAGTCACTAAAGTAATACTAGTGTACGTCCATCACCGTAATAAAGTGTAATAGAATTAAGAAATGACACCTCTGTAGTCTCGTGACTTCTTAGTTCAGCTGTGTCTGAGTCGAGTTATATTTAAAACATCTTGGTTTCGGTATTTACAGAATGAGTGTTTAGCTTATCATTTTAGATAAAGTTTATGATAAAGCATAACAGATGAAGATGTTGGACTTCATGAGTATATGCGATTAACTAAGGAGAAGAAAATGGCAAGTTATGTAGAAAGTGCACTTACAAAAGGGGAACAGGTCGTCTACCAAGGAAAGATAAGTATCTGGTCGCTTGTGCCGTTGTTGCTTCTTGGATTTATCTTTTTAGCCTTCTATGGGCTAGGACTTCTGTTCTGGATCGCGGCTGCTATAAGGTATTTTACAACAGAGCTTGCCATTACGAACAAGCGGATCATCGCTAAGTTTGGTCTCATCAGCCGATCAACCATTGAGATTAACCTTCAAAAGATCGAAAGTATCCGAGTCAATCAGGGGATTTTGGGGAGGATTTTCAACTTTGGTTCAATAGTTGTCTCAGGAGCAGGAAATCCTCAAGCTCCAATTCCTGGAATATCCAGCCCCCTTCTTTTTCGTCGAGCGTTTATTGATACGCAAGAGAGTAACGAGTAACTTCAGGTTAGTGCTCTTATTTAAATCTTTTCGACATATACGAATTTATACTATGGACACAGGATAGAGTGTCTGAGCGTTTTATTACCGATGTGGTTGATACGTTTTACATCTCTGAAATAGACGGGCAGGTTATCGGTAGCGGTAAGCTCAACACACAAACTGGTCTAGTCGATGCCATCTTCGTAGAGCCAGATTACAGTGGCAGGGACGCGGCGAAAAAGATGCTTCAGTTTTTAGAGCACCTAGCGAAAGAACAGGGCTTGCGATTGCTAACGCTCGAATCCACCCTCAATGCAGCGCCTTTTTACCGTGCATGCGGCTTTGTGGGCGATGAGATATCAACGTATCACGCCCCAAAAGGGATCCGTTTAGACTGCGTGCCGATGGAAAAACCACTCTAGACACAACATCGATAATAAGGAGCAAGGATGACTGACGTTTTATCACTGGTTTCAATAGGGTTCGCATTCTTTGTTGTCGCGGTCTCTCCGGGGCCGGCGAACATCTCCAATGCAACCGTCGCCATGAGTAAGGGGCGAAAAGTCAGCCTTGTTTACGGCGCAGGGTTATCTATTGGGCTGCTTTTTTGGGGCATTGTCGCCGCCAGTGGCTTGGGGGTGGTGCTGCAAGGGTCGGTGTATTTACTCATGCTGCTAAAAATCGCGGGTGGCGTTTATCTTCTATGGCTGGCTTATCTTTCTTTTAAATCATCCTTTAACGCCGCCGCGACTGTCTCCACAAACGATCACCAAGAAGTGGGATACCGAAAATGGTTTGTTCGTGGCGTGGTTCTAAATTCCTCTAATCCTAAAACCGTGGTGGCATGGATGGCGGCTTTGTCGGTTGGAATGGGTTCAAGCAGTGATGGGTTGTTTCTTGTCGCTGCGGTGCTGACTTGTATGCTGGTCGGCTTTTTGGTGAATGGGATGTACTCCCTGTTGTTTTCAATCAACGGCGTGATGAACGTCTACCAAAAAGTGGCGCATTGGGTTGAGCGAGTAGTTTCTGGGATCTTTGCGCTGGCAGGATTAGGATTGCTGCGCTCTGCTTTTAGTCGCAATCCTGCGTGAGGCTTTACCTCAACCCAACTTGAGGGGTTAATCTGGTGCCATTCACATAAGGAGTCGACGATGACATCAGCACCCATGATTGAAGAGTATTTACATCGCCTCGCGTTGAGTGAGGCGAAGGGCGTGGCACTGGTTACTGAGCTTATTGAAAAGCACTTGGCGCGGTATGCGTTTTCTAGCCTTAATGCCTTGGCGGGGCAGCCACTTTCTTTGCAGACGGATGCTTTGTTTGAACGATTGGTGGTGAACCAACAAGGTGGCTATTGCTTTGAGCATAATAAGATTGCCTACCTTGCCCTTAAACATTTGGGGTTTAAGGTGCGCAGTGTGCTGGCGCGGGTGATGCTCAATGGTAAGCCCACCAATCCCCGTACTCACCGAATGAATGTGGTTGAGCTCAATGGTGAAACCTATTTAGTTGATGTGGGTTTTGGCAATAAAACCCCTCGCGGATTACTCAATATCAACCAGCGCACCTGTGTCATCGGGCACGATACTTATCAAATCACGCGCAATGGCGATGTGGTGACGGTGGTATTACACGAGCCCGATCAACCGCCACTAACACTGTACGAGGTTGAGCTTTACGACGTAGTAGAAGCCGACTTTGAAGTGGCGTATTTCTATTCTCATCAACACTTAGATGCCATTTTCGTCAATAACCTCGTGGTGTCGTTGATCACCGCTTCACACCGCTATTTGATTCGTAATCAGCAGTTTTTGGTCTGGGATGCGGCAGGGCAACTTGTCACCGATAAAAGCATCGATAGCGTCGAGGCATTAACTCAGCTGGTTCATGAGGTGTTTTTATTGCAACCACCCAAAGCGGTGTTGGAAACCGCATTTGCAAAGGTGACGGCCAACGCGGCGGCTTGAGTGAGCGGATGTTCGCGACGGATGAATGCGATGAGGGTTGGTTAGCACTGATTGAAGACGATCCCTACCATAAACCTCCTCCGTTTGAAAAGCTTGTCGGTGATCTCAGTGGTGCCTATTCACGCCGTATTAATATTCAACATCGCTTGGTCTATCAAGTCCCCGAGGATGAACCGGTGGTGAAAGTGCTCAGGCTCTGGAGCTATTATGAATAGTGGCTGATTCGAATCCCTTTTTCTCATTTTTATTAAGGAACAAACTGTGAAATCTATCTTCTTTTTTAATTCGATGTTGACGCCAAAACTGGTCACCGGACTGTATTGGCTGTTGTTACTGATTGCATTAGCTTCGGGGCTAGGCACTATGTTTGGAGGCTACGGTGGGGTGCGGCTGGAAAACATTGCCATGGGCCTATTTACTATTGTTGCCGGTGCAGTAGGAGCAAGAATTTGGTGTGAGTTGATGATTGTGATTTTTAAAATCAACGAAAATCTTCAAAGCCTCAAAGAGGTGAAAGAGCGTCCAGACGTGTAAATGCGTTGATAGTGTTGAGTATAAAAAAGCCAGCGAGATGCTGGCTTTTTAGTAAGATTATCGGCGCCTTATTCTTGATACAGGCCGAGGTTTTCTTTGGCGTAGGCTTCAAATTCGGTAAAGCCGCCAACGTGCTCTTGGTCAACAAAGATTTGTGGCACGGTTTCAACCGGTTTACCGACGGTTTTTTCCAGATCGGCTTTGCTAATACCCTCTGCGTGGATATCCACATAGCGGTAGTTGAAATCTTCGCGGCTTGTTTTCAATTCTTCAGCCAAATCTTTTGCGCGAACACAGAATGGGCAGCCAGGGCGGCCAAAAATTACGACGAACATAGTCATCTCCTTTAGCGTCAATGGGTTTACTATGCCCGATCCCTGGGTAAGAAAAAAGACGAAATTACCTTTTGCATTGATAGAAAAAATCGATTGTTCTTTTTCACCGCCCGTAAGGCCTTGTGTGACGCGGATGGCTAACAATATGGCGGAATAGTAGGCAGAGCAGTGGTTTGCGACACCGTATAGAAAAGTGTATACCCGTATCACCTGATGTTATACCGATTGAAAGGACCCATCATGAATCCAACGATTGAGACACTGCTTTCTCACCGCTCTATTCGTAAATTTACTCAAGACGCGATTTCTCCCGAGCAATTGACCCAGATTATTGATGCGGCGCGCGCGGTATCCAGCTCAAGCTTCTTGCAATGCACCAGCATTATTCGTGTGACGGACAAAGAAAAACGACGCTTATTGGCGGAATACGCGGGCAACCAAGCGTATGTGGCCGACTGTGCGGAATTTTTAGTGTGGTGTGCCGATTTCCATCGCCATGAGCAAATCAATCCAAATGCCCAACTAGGTTTTACCGAGCAGACGCTTATCGGTGCGATTGATAGCGCGCTGATGGCGCAAAACGCCATGGTGGCGGCTGAATCCATGGGGCTCGGGGGCGTGTATATTGGTGGCCTACGTAACCAGCCGAGCAACGTAGCTGAGTTGTTGGCATTACCTAAACATGTGTTGCCTTTATTCGGAATGTGTTTGGGTGTGCCCGCTCAAGATCCGGAGCGCAAGCCTAAGTTGCCTGCATCTTTGTTAGTGCATGAGAACAGCTACCAAGCGATGGATGAAACAGCGCTTGGTGAGTACGATCAGCAAGTGCGCGAATATTATCAAACCCGCACAGGGGGCAACAAAGATATGTCATGGAGCGAGCAAATTTCGGCAACATTGGAAAAAGAGTCGCGACCATTTATGAAGGATTTTGTGAATAAGCAGGGCTTTAGCACCCGCTAAACGCATCAAGTTTCCCTTTAGTGTTCACCGTGTAAAAAAGCAGCATTGCGCTGCTTTTTTTTATGTTTTTGGGCGCAATATGCCTAAGTTTTCTCACTGTTTTGTTGGCTTAARGTTGGATTTTTCCTTAATGCGCTAAAACCTATTTACATCCTTGGTATAACCCGTAATATTGCCGCGTTTTTGTGCTGTACGATCATTTTTCCTTAGGGTTGTGAGCACAGTTTTTGACTTTTGAATCATATTTTTTCGAAGTAGGGTAACTATGGAAAACAAATTGGCTAATCCAGCGCCTTTGGGGTTGATGGGTTTCGGTATGACAACCGTGCTGTTAAACATTCATAACGCAGGGTTCTTTCCGATTGATAGCATGATTTTGGCGATGGGCCTGTTCTACGGAGGCCTCGCGCAAGTGATCGTGGGCATCATGGAATTTAAAAAGGGCAACACCTTTGGCACCACAGCGTTTACCTCATATGGCCTGTTTTGGCTGACGCTGGTTGGTTTGATTGTGATGCCAAAGCTTGGCATTGCTGAGGCCAGCCCAGCCGCATTTATGGGATGGTATTTGGTCATGTGGGGCCTGTTTACCGGCTTTATGTTTATCGGCTCACTGCGCTATTGCTTCGCCAAGCAGTTTGTTTTCGGTAGTTTGACGGTACTGTTCTTCCTGCTTGCCGCGCGTGATTTCACCGGCAGTGCCTTTATTGGCACCATTGCAGGCTTTGAAGGGATTGTGTGTGGTTTAAGCGCGATCTATTTCGCGATGGCGCAAGTGCTAAACGAAGAATATGGTCGCACTATCTTGCCAGTGGGCGACAAACAGCCACAGGCAGCTGTGGCGCAACACGCCGCTTAATCGCTATACCGCGTGGGCGTATAGGCTCACGCGGTTATCGTGGCTTCGCTGAGGCGTAATAGGTTATAGCGAAAAGCCCAAACAAAAAGCCCGAGCTCATGACGAACTCGGGCTTTTTTATACCGTGTGAACGGTGCTTATCGCGTCAAAGACGGTTAGCACATCACCTTAACCGCAAGACCGCCTTGCGATGTTTCACGGTATTTTGCATTCATGTCTTTACCGGTTTCCATCATGGTTTCGATAACTTTATCCAAAGAAACACGTGGCTCGGAAGAGCGTTGAAGCGCCATACGAGAGGCGTTAATCGCTTTCACCGCGGCAATACCATTGCGCTCGATACAAGGTACTTGCACTTGGCCCGCAACTGGGTCACAGGTCAAACCGAGGTTGTGCTCCATAGCGATTTCTGCCGCCATGCACACTTGGTGAGGGCTACCGCCCATCAGCTCTGCCAAGCCAGCTGCGGCCATCGAGCAGGCAACGCCTACTTCGCCTTGGCAGCCGACTTCTGCACCAGAAATCGAGGCGTTTTGCTTATACAAGCCACCAATTGCACCGGATGCAGCGAAATAGCGGGTGTAGGTTTGCTTGTCGACGGTTTCGATAAACTTATCGTAGTAGGCCAGCACGGCAGGGATAATGCCACACGCGCCATTGGTTGGTGCGGTTACGACACGGCCACCGGCGGCGTTTTCTTCGTTGACGGCAAAGGCGAACATGTTCACCCAATCCACCACGGCCATCGGATCAATGTTGTATTTTTCGCTGGTTTTTAACTGGTTACGCAGCGCAGCGGCACGGCGTGGCACACGCAGAGGTCCCGGAAGTACCCCTTCGTTTTCCATGCCGCGGTTCATACACGCCTGCATGGTTTTCCAAATGTCAGCAAAGTAGGTATCGATTTCTTCTTGGCTGTGCATGGCACGCATGTTGGCCATTACCAAACCGCTGATGGAAAAACCGGTTTCTTGCGTGAGCGCCAACAAGCCGTCTGCGGTATTGAAGTCGTAAGGGACCTCCACCGTTTGCATGGCAGGCTGACCGAACTCGGCTTCTTCGACAATAAAACCGCCGCCGATCGAGTAGTAGGTTTTGCTCAGCACACACTCATCACCTTGCCACGCATGGATTTGCATACCGTTTTCGTGCAAGGAGAGGTTAGAGGTATGGAAGTTCATTCCACCTTCACGCGGAAAAGCGACCACATGCTGCTGTTCGCCCAGCGGCAATTGCTCGGTGTCTTCGACGCGTTTGACGAAGCCAGGAATAGAGTCAATATCAACGGTTTCAGGGCTGTTGCCTGCAAGGCCCATGATAATGGCGATATCGGTGTGGTGGCCTTTACCGGTGAGAGACAAAGAGCCGTAGACATCAACGCTAATCCGATCGACGTCGGTTAAACGTTGATTCGCGACGAGCTCATCAATAAAGCATTTACCGGCTTTCATTGGGCCAACGGTGTGAGAGCTGGAAGGACCTACACCAATCTTAAAAATGTCAAAAACACTGATCATGTGTCTTACCTCAGTCAATGCCCTAAGGGCAATGGATTTAGTGTTTACGCAATCCGTCCGTGGTATTGACTGTGATAACGAGCGATACCGCGCTCGTAATGAGAATCAGGAGCAGGGCAAACCCCACTCCTGATTTTTTGGGAATCACCGCAAACATCGATGGATGCGGTTGACTGAGTCATCCCGATAGTCACCTCTATGACTATCACGCATTTTATTGCGATTTAGAAGAACAAACCGTAAAGAATGGCTGAGATTGCAATCAAACCCATGACCAATACAAAGGCGTTGCTAATTGTACCTGAATACTTCTTCATTGCTGGCACATTTTTCACGGCGTACATTGGCATAATGAATAGGATGGTGGCAATGATTGGGCCGCCAAGTGATTCAATCATACCCAGAATGCTTGGGTTTAGGGTCGCAACCAGCCAAATGGTCAGGATCATGAAGACCACAGTGAACACGTCGATTTTCTTACGGTTGACTGGTTTGTTATCGGCGCCACGCATCACTTTGACGATCAAACCGTTCAGACCTTCACGAGCACCTAAGTAGTGACCGAAGAACGAAGAGACGATAGCTACGAAAGCGACGATAGGACCTAGGTACGAAATGAATGGGCTTTCGTGCTTGTTAGCGAGGTAAGAAAGAATCGCGATGTTTTCTGATTTCGCCGCTGCCAGATCGGCAGGCGTCAGTGACAGTACGCAAGAAAACACGAACAGCATCACGAAACCAAGTAGCATACCTGCCGCACGCAGCAAGATTTGCGCAGATTTCTGCTCGGCATCTTTACCGTGGTCACGGCTTTGTGCCATTGAGAACGCCGAAATCGCAGGGCTGTGGTTAAACGCGAAGACCAACAC
>NZ_MUFL01000113.1:0-7757 GCF_001995355.1 Salinivibrio sp. PR919
AAGTCTACACAGGTTCAATTTCTTTTAGATGACGACGTGTCGCCAACACCGCGGCCAACACCCCTAATAAGGTGGACACCATCAACAATAGCAAAGATTCATCCCAACCAAGTCCGGTGAGCGTAAAGCGATTGTCATAAAGCTGTGCCAATTGACTGACCGCCGCATCCATTAAAAACGTATTTAATGCGGTAATCACCCATGCTAACACCGCCGCCAATCCGCCTAACCAAGCGCCCATGTAGAGATAGGGACGCAAAATAAAGCTGTCGGTTGCCCCCACCATCTTCATCACTTGAATACGGGATTGATGATGGAGCACCTGTAACCTCAGGGTATTGCCGACCACTAGCAGCACCGCTGCCAGCATCAGCCCCGAGAACAACCAAGCCAAGGTGATAGCGATGTGCTTGATCGCTTCCAGTCTGGCTAGCCAATCGCTGTCGAGACGTACCTCTTCGACACCATCCAATGCAATAAGCTWCGCCGATAACCCTTGCGCCACTTGGCTGAGCGCAACCTGTGTGCCGCTGTCAGAGGCAGACACATCAACGCGCGGCACGACCACTAACACCGCCGGAAGCGGGTTGTTGTCGAGCAAGCTGACGGCTTGCTCAAAGCCACGTTGGACACGCAAAGTATCGAGCCCTTGTGAGGGCGAAATATAGGTCACACTGGCCACATCGGACCAACCGCGAATATCGCTAGCAAGGGCTTGCGATTGTGCCTCGGTCTGCGCTTTATCAAGATAGACACTCAACTCCGCCGGGTTGTGCCATTGGTCGGTCACTGCTAAGACATTTTTAGCCAGTAAGTAGAAAGTGACTGGCAAGGACAGGGCCACTGCCAGTACCGTCAGGGTGAGCAAATTCCCAACCGGACGTTGAAAGAGATCTTGCCATGCTGCGCGGGCGTGTCGGCGCTGGGTTTGTACAAAGCCTTCAGCCATGACGTACCTCCGCCAAGCTGCCTTGGTTTAGTTCAAAACGGCGCAAATGGCGATATTGTTCAAGCAAGGACGTATCATGGGTCGCCATTAAAATGGTGACGCCCACTTGGTTGAACAAACGAAATAGCTCCATGATTTGCGCCGATAATGCAGCATCCAAATTACCGGTTGGCTCATCGGCCAGCAGCACTTGGGGACGATTCACCACCGCACGGGCAATGCCGACACGTTGCTGTTCACCCCCTGACAACTGAATAGGATAACAACGCGCTTTATCCAGTAAGCCGACTTTATCCAGCGCCGCCGAAACCCGTTTTTTGATCTCGTTGTCAGACTGTTGCTCAATGCGCAAAGGGAGCGCGACGTTTTCATACACAGTCGCGTCCATCAATAGCTTGTGATCTTGAAAGATGATCCCTAAATGACGGCGCAAAAAGGGAACATCTTGACGAGGGATCCGAGAAATATCATGACCATTGAAAAAAATCTGCCCATCACTGGGCCGCTCAATGGCACAAATCAGCTTCAGCAAGGTGCTCTTGCCCGCGCCAGAGTGGCCGGTAAGCAGCGCCATATCACCCTTAGGCAAGTCAAAATTCACTTTTTGCAGTGCTTGGCGGCCGCCTCGATAGGCTTTACTGACCTGCTGAAACTGGATCACGGTTACTCCTCCCGGCTAAATAAGGCCTCGATAAAGTCATTGGCATTGAAGGTGCGAAGATCCTCAATGCCTTCGCCTACCCCAATATAGCGGATGGGAATATTAAATTGTTCAGCCACGGCAAAAATGACGCCACCTTTGGCGGTCCCGTCCAATTTTGTGAGGGTAATACCGGTTAGCGGCGCAATGTCATTAAACAGTTTCGCTTGGCTGATCGCGTTTTGTCCGGTGCCAGCATCAAGGGTCAGCATCACTTCATGCGGCGCGCCAACATCCAGTTTTTGCATTACACGCACAATTTTACGCAGCTCTTCCATCAAGTTGGCTTTGTTTTGCAAGCGTCCCGCGGTGTCGGCAATTACCACATCCACATTACGGGCTTTCGCCGCCTCAATCGCATCATAAAGCACAGAGGCACTGTCAGCGCCGGTGTGCTGGGCAATCACAGGCACTTGATTACGCTCGCCCCAAGCCTGAAGTTGCTCGACAGCCGCAGCGCGGAAGGTGTCACCAGCAGCTAGCATCACCGATTTGCCTTGGTCTTGGAATTGACGCGCCATCTTACCAATGGTGGTGGTTTTGCCCACCCCGTTCACGCCAACCATTAAGATCACATAAGGCTTTTGATCGCTAATCACCAGCGGCTGTTCAACTTTTTCCAGCATCTGCGCCATTTCTTGTTTGAGAATGCCATACAGGGCTTCCCCATCTTTCAGATCGCGACGGCTAGCTTTATCGGTCAGGTTATCAATGATTTTGGTGGTTGCTTCCATACCCACATCGGCAATCAGCAACTGTTCTTCAAGCTCTTCGAACAATTCATCATCGATCTTTTTGCCACTAAATAGGCCAAAGAACCCAGACCCTAAGTTGGTCTTGGTTTTTTGTAAGCCACGTTTTAGGCGGGCAAAGAAGCCTTCGCGCTGCGGTTTTTCCCGCTCGCGAATCGCAGTAGATTGTGAGTGTGAGTGTGAGTGTGAGTCTGGCTCTGGCTCTGGCTCTGGCTCTGGCTCTGGCTCTGGCTCTGGCTCTGGCCTTGTTCATTTTGTGATGCAGCCTGTTCATTGAGGCTATCAACCGATGTGGCTGACTCCACCGCGTCTTCCGCCACGTCTGACGGCTGAGTATGCGATTCTTGTTCTGGTTCTGGCTGTTCTTTTTTGCGGCCGAAACCCAGCCACGACATTAATCCACGTTTCTTTTTTTCTGCCATTGGCAAATCCTAAAGCATGCTTGGTACAATCAGCGGCACATTACCGAATCGGCATAGTCTATCACCTTCTTTACGGTCAAAAAATCTATGGTTAAACGCGCCTCCCGGAAACCTTCATCTGCTTCGCCATCCCGTGCGGCAGGTACTGTGAGAATTATTGCTGGCCGCTGGCGTGGCCGAAAGTTGGCAGTACAGGATGCGCAAGGCCTGCGCCCCACCACAGACAGAGTCAAAGAAACAGTGTTTAACTGGTTAGCCCCCTATCTGCCTGGTGCCCGCTGCTTGGATGTTTTTGCCGGTAGCGGCGGGTTGGGGTTTGAAGCTCTCTCACGCGGTGCTGCATGGGTCACATTTTGCGAAATGAATCCCCAAGCGGCGAAACAGCTGAGCACCAACCTCACCCAGTTACAGGCAGCGCAGGCGAATGTGGTACAAGGCGACGCCTTAGCCAAATTGCGCGCAGGCCATCAGGGTGAACCGTTTGATATCGTCTTTGTTGATCCTCCCTTTCGAGAAGGATTACTGGCAGACACTCTGAATGCGCTAGAATCGCAAGGTTGGCTGTCACCCGATGCCTGTATTTATGTCGAAGCCGAGAATGAACTCAGCACGCACGATGCACCGGCTAATTGGCGGTTGCACCGAGATAAATCCGCGGGCCAAGTCAATTATCGACTGTATTTTAGAGAGGATGCATGAAAGCACTGATTATTCTGGCTAAAGCTGCCATCGCCTTTGTATGGCTGGTATTGATTGCCAATATGTTTCACCCCTTCCCGGGCGTGGCCGCGATGGCGCTGTATATTATGACTGGCTTTTTATTGGTGATGCATGGATTGCAGATGCTGATCTTCTTAGGCGCGTTTGGCGATAAAATTGCGATGACGCGTTGGGAGAAGTGGTCCATTTTGATTTTTGGTATTTTCGCGCTGCTCGATATTCGTCGAAAATATATGGTCTGAGCTAGTCATCACGGTTGTGTTGGCATTGCCAGCACAACTCAAAACTGCCCGCATTATCCTCACCACAATAGCCACACACCCAGCGTGTCTGGCTTTGTGCTTCGTATTCTTGGAGTAACACGCGCGCTTGATGGGTATGCTCTGGTGCTACCCAAAGCGTGACGCCTTGCACATCGGTCGGCAGTTCACCGACCGCCGCGCTTAAGGCCTCACCTTTTAGCACACAATCGATATTGTGGCTCGCCAGCAACCCCTTCAGGCTGTGTGCTTCAAGTGTATTACTGGCTTGATAGACCTTTTCCACCCCGTCGCCTCACGATGCGTAAATCACTGATGCAGTGATCAGAGCTTGAGCCATAAAGTAGGTTGTCATTACTACTGCCTGAGAAGCACGAAACTCACCTTTAAAGCGTGAAAACGCCAACACCGTATCTGAGATCATAAATAAAATGGCCCCACCAAATGCCAATGCTGCGGGCGTCGAGTGGGTATTGAGCCAATACTCGCCGGCCGCCCATGCCATTTGTACGATCACCGCAATATAAACGGCAACTGGCAACGCTAACTTGCCGAGACTGGGCAGTAATAACAAAAAGACAATGATCCCGAGTCCGGACAGCAAGGACGGCAACCACCACACAATATGGCCATCGAACTGATACCAGAACGCGACGGTATAGACGATATGGGCAAACAAAAAGCTAGTGAGCCCCTGCACAAACCTATCTTTGGGCAGCATTAAGAAGATATCACCGACCAGCGAAAGCAGCAGCGCCGAGAGCACGAGCTGAGCGTAAGTCGACTCGGTAATCTGGGTACTGCCAATCAGTACCAGCAGCACTATAGTGAGCGGCTTAAACAGATAAAACTGCCAGCGAGGACCACGGTAGGCTGCGGAGATATGTAGCAGTCCAGAACAACAGACAGCGAACCAGCTCCACATGATTATCATTCCTTTCACGACAAGGACGCCAAGTCTATGCCGCGTTGGGCAGATGTCCAGCTACCCTTGGTGAGAACAAGATCCAGTTAGAAAAAATGACGACAAGAAAGGGCAATCACATTCGCCTTTGGTGTTAGCCGCTCCACTGAGGCCACACTTGTGCGTAAAACCAAAGCGCGCCGGCGGTAAAGAGAAAGATAAGACCGGCAGCCAGCCGCCAAATCAAACGATGACTGCGCGGGACCAGCTCCGCTTCACACGCTTTGCACACGGACACGAATTGGCGTAAGTCGTCCACTTCAAAGCCTTCTTCATGCACCACTTTGTTGCGGATCGTCGCCACAAAACGCAGCTTGCCGATCACATCATTGGGCAAACGTTTTTGGCAACTATCGACAAGCTGGTGCAAGCCTTTTCCATCCGCGTGGTAATGCTGACGCAGCAGGCTTTCTAAACGCCGACTGTGTTTGATCACCACTGCTACTTCATCCATGGTTTCTCCCTTCGCTGGTCACTCACCAGTTTATACAGTATGGCGGTTTTTGTGTCGATTGGATGGCGGGTCTATCACGATTGCGATCTTGACCAATGGATTGACCCTATACGTCTGACCGATTGGCCGCCCATCAAGGAACCAACCAAGCGGTGGCTCGGTGACGCTGCAGCCACGCTGTGACCAAAGCGGCGCCACTAAAGGCATACAGAGTAAGCACTGGGATCCACCACCAAGCCGGCGATAACGTGGGCCAATAAGTACGTATTGGCCACAAAAATAAAGGGTGGATAAGGTAAATGCCCAAGCTATAGCGACTAAGTTGCGCCAGCCATGCCGGGCTTGCCCGTCCCGCCATCAACGCACGCACAGCCAGAAATACTGCAGCGCTGATTAAAACGGTATTMACCGTGGTGTATGACAGCCAACCTTGGGTGATATAGCGTTGGTGGGCAAGGCTGGTCGCTAAAACCTGATACATGGTTGCGCCCAATGCCGCCACGCCCAAACCCCACCACAACACCCGAGCACGCGGGTATTGGTGCAACCAAAAACCTAGCCATAAATAGCCGCCATACAAGATGAAATCGTTGCGCCACCAGCCTTGTCCTCCGGTTAAATACCAAGCCGTCACGCCAATCCACAGCAAGCCGACCAGTGCGATGGCTGTAGACGGCAAACGAGCTAATATCGGCCGTAACACCGGCACCCAAAGCAGCAAGGGAATGTAGTAATAGAAAAAGCCCAAGTGGTAATAGGTTTCGTGCCATGGCGCCTCTTGTAGGGTCGAGAGCGTGGTAGCCAGCGAAAAGCCTTGCGCTGAAAGGCCCGAAATCACCGCAAACATGGCAGACCACACCACAAAAGGCACCACGACTTTCATCACCCGCCGACGCAAAAAGTGTGACCAATTAAAGGGTTTACTCGCCGACAACAGCAGCAAGCCCGAGATCATGATAAACACCGGTACCGCCCAGCGGCTGACGGTATTGAGTCCTACCGCAATCAGCCAATCGCTGTCTGGAATTTGACCCAGCTCCATACGATAGGGGCCCAATACATGAATCGCCACCACAAACAGGGCGGCCAGCACACGTAATCCATCGAGATAGTCGATATGCCCTTGGGAAGAATCATCCTGCATTTGTTAACACCTTTTTACGTTTCAGGCTGTCAGACGCTCTCAACATATTACGCGAACTTACGGTGAGATAACCGACAACTGCGCAAAGATACAGTCAAATATGTCAGTTTTTATCCATAAAACCAGTACACGGATCGGTTTATTGAGTTAAAAATTAGTGTTTAATCTTGCAATCTAGTTAAAAAAACAATTAACATCCGGCCTCCTTTTCCCAGAGACGGGAAAATGCAGTTCAACCAAGGAGACGATGACATGCACTCAAGTACCACTGAGCAACAAGGTGGGCCGCAAAAGCGCACGCTGTTTACGCGCTTTCTCGATACCGTCGAATGGCTCGGCAACTTGCTTCCTCACCCAGTGACACTGTTCGCAATCTTCTGTGTCGCGATTCTTCTCGCGTCCGGTATTGCCGGTTACTTTGATCTTGCCGTCGCCGACCCTCGCCCTGAGGGCGCGAAAGGACGTGCCGCCGATGGCATGATTTATGTGCAAAGCCTACTAAACGCCGAAGGCTTGCAAATGATAGTCACCAACTTGGTGAAAAACTTTACTGGCTTTGCCCCACTCGGCACCGTACTGGTGGCCATGCTCGGTGTATCGGTCGCAGAGCATTCGGGACTATTGTCAGCCTCGATGCGCGGCTTGGTAATGGGCGCGTCGCGCCGTACCGTGACCTTTACCATCGTGTTTGCCGGTATTATCTCGAATACGGCTTCAGAGTTGGGTTATGTCGTTCTGATCCCACTTGCGGCGATGATCTTCCACTCATTAGGTCGTCATCCATTGGCTGGCCTTGCCGCCGCGTTTGCCGGGGTATCCGGCGGTTACTCGGCGAACTTGTTGTTGGGAACTGTCGACCCTTTATTGTCTGGGATCACCGAGTCAGCCGCGCAAATGATTGAYCCAGACTACAGTGTCGGCCCAGAGATGAACTGGTACTTCATGTTTGTCTCCACCTTCTTTATCGCCTTTGTCGGTGCGTGGATCACCGATAAGATTGTCGAGCCTAAGCTGGGCCAGTATGACCACGACCAAGCCTCTGAAGATGTCGCCGCCGCCTCCGCGAGCAAGCTAAATGATGACGAGAAACGCGGTCTTCGTAATGCCGGGATTGCGGTGCTGATTGTCAGCGGCATTTTAGCGCTCACCATCGTCCCTGAGTGGGGACCACTGCGTCACCCCGAGACCAATGAAGTGGCAGGCTCGCCGTTTTTGAAAGGCATTGTTGCCTTTATTATGGTGTTCTTTGCCGTTCCCGGTATTGTGTTTGGCCGTACCGTCGGCACCATCAATAACGATCGCGACGTGATTGATTCAATGTCTAAGTCGATGAGCGCTATGGGCATGTACATCGTATTGGTGTTTTTCGCCGCCCAGTTTGTCGCCTTCTTT
>NZ_MUFL01000114.1:0-7701 GCF_001995355.1 Salinivibrio sp. PR919
GAGCCAGAGCCAGAGCCAGAGCCAGAGCCAGAGCCAGAGCCAGAGCCAGAGCCAGAGCCAGAGCCAGAGCCAGAGCCAGAGCCAGAGCCAGAGCCAGAAAGCAGCAACCGAGACTATGAGTTTGACTCGCTCTCTTTAGATGAACTGGGCGAGTTTGACGAAGACGATGCATTAAGTGCCGCTCTGGATGAGCAACGTGAGCTCGAGTCTTACTTCGATGAGCAAGGCCGTGATGTGGGTCAAGGCGACAGCCGAGATATTAGTGAGCTGGATGATGACGACCATCAAGTGGGTGGTCTCAATATGGACGCTCTGTTGTCTGAACCGGATGGCGATGAGCCTCTTGATCTGGCCGGGCTCTCTGATGAAGAAGCGGCCGTGTGGCAAGCAGATAATGAGCCAGAGCCCGAAGCTGAAAGCGAGGACTGGAGTCAACAGCCTGCCATGGATCCAGAGTCGCTTGAGAAATTCGAATTAGAGCAAGCGCTTGATGACGATTTGCTGAATGAAGGTGAAGCAGAGAGCGAACTCATTGATGAAGGGGAAGAGGAGCGTGATTACATCAGCATCGAGGAGTTGATGCGCGATGATGGTAGCGCACCGGATATTGACCCGGATAAAGCGGAAATGAACTTAGACGTGGGGCTGGATGAATTTCCTGATGTGCTGGAAGATATCAGTGCCATCGATGTCGATGGTGATACGGCCAGTACGRAAGCGGCCACCAATCTCGATCTGGCTAAAGCCTATCTAGAGATGAACGATGTCGATGGTGCGATTTCATTGCTAGAAAAAGTCATGCAATCAGGGAATAAAGCGCTTCAACAAGAGGCACGACAGCTGCTTGAACAGCTACGATAAAAAACAGGCAGCTTCGGCTGCCGTTTTTTATCTTTGCGTTGGCGACATCGATGATTAAAGGCCCGGTATCGGACCTGCACATCGCATGCATTACGTATATAATGCGGCGCCTTAATAGTGAGTAAACGAAAAGGCACAAGCATGAGAGTCGCGTTAGGCATTGAATATGATGGAGCGCAGTTTTACGGTTGGCAGCGCCAACGAGAAGTTACCAGCGTACAAGCGCACCTAGAGCGTGCTTTATCCGTCGTGGCTAACCAAACTGTCGATGTTCAATGTGCTGGACGAACCGATGCTGGTGTCCATGGCACTGGTCAAGTGGTGCACTTTGATGTGGATAGCCAGCGGCCGTTAAAAGCATGGACACTGGGTGTTAATGCCAATTTACCGGATGCGATTGCTGTTCGTTGGGCAAAAGAGGTGCCTGACAGCTTTCACGCTCGGTTTAGCGCGACCGCACGTCGTTACCGCTATATCATCTACAATCACCCTCTACGTCCGGGCATTTTAGCCAAGGGGGTTAGCCATTATTATGGTGAGTTGGATGAAACCTTAATGCATCAGGCCGGTCAGTACTTACTGGGGGAAAACGACTTTTCCTCGTTCCGCGCTGCGCAGTGTCAGTCAAAATCACCGTGGCGAAATGTGATGCATTTATCGGTGAGTCGTCGCGAGCGTTACATTATCATCGATATTAAAGCGAATGCATTTGTTCATCATATGGTGCGGAATATCGCAGGTAGCTTGATGGCTGTGGGCCGAAAAGAACATCCTCCCGAATGGATTGAATGGCTGTTGGCCCAAAAAGATCGCACCTTAGCGGCCGCCACCGCCAAAGCGGAAGGCTTGTATTTGGTTGAGGTTGATTATCCGCAAGAGTTTGCGCTGCCCGATGCGCCGATTGGCCCCCTGTTTTTACCCGATGAGGTCATTAAACGGGCTTAAATAGTAGCGCGTCAAAGGGTAGAGCGAAGAATAGGTAGTACCAGTTTTTTATCCCAAGTCTGACTGACTTGTGATTTAATTCGGTCTAATTTGTTACGAATCCAAGATGGACGTCCTATGCGGACGCCCATGATTAAGTAAAGGTTGTCCATGAGCTGGCTTGAAAAAATCCTAACGAAAAGCAACATTGGTTCATCGCGCAAAGCATCCATTCCTGAAGGGGTGTGGACCAAGTGTACGTCCTGTGACCAAGTGCTTTATCACGCAGATGTAGAGCGTAACCTAGAGGTGTGCCCTAAGTGTGATCATCACATGCGCATTCCTGCTCGTCGCCGCCTTGATGTGTTTCTCGACAAAGACGGTCGCGAAGAGATTGCCGCTGAGCTTGAGCCGAAAGATGTGCTGAAGTTTCGTGACTCGAAAAAATATAAAGACCGCCTTTCTGCGGCACAAAAATCGAGTGGTGAGAAGGACGCACTGATCGTCATGAAAGGAACCGTGTTAGAGGTTCCCGTGGTTGCCTGTGCCTTTGAATTTAAGTTCATGGGTGGCTCAATGGGTGCCGTTGTAGGTGCGCGTTTTGTGAAAGCAGTAGAAACTGCGATCGAGAATAATTGTGGTCTGGTGTGTTTTTCTGCCAGCGGTGGCGCGCGTATGCAAGAAGCTTTGATGTCGCTGATGCAGATGGCAAAAACTAGCGCTGCGCTGGAGCGTCTTTCTCGCCATAAGCTGCCGTTTATCTCGGTGATGACCGATCCAACCTATGGTGGCGTCACCGCCAGTTTCGCAATGCTTGGCGACGTCAATGTCGCGGAACCTAAAGCCATCATTGGTTTTGCGGGCCGTCGCGTGATTGAGCAAACGGTACGTGAAAAGTTACCTGAAGGCTTTCAGACCAGTGAATTCTTGCTCGAGCATGGTGCCATCGACATGATTGTTGATCGTCGCGAAATGCGTCAGCGCTTGGCAGGGCTGCTTGCGAAGCTGAGCAATGTAAAATCACCATTGGTGGTTGACGTTGAACAAGACAAGCCACAAGAAGACGAGCAATCTGCTTCTCAAGAGTAAGATTTGACCGTGTTCCTCAGCGTTATCCTTGGTATTATCTACCCATCATGTAGCAACTGACCAAGTTAATGTCTGAACAATGCATTCCTACAGCCACGTCCCCGCTATCGACGTGGCTGTCTTATCTTGAATCCATCCATACCAGCGCGATTGACTTAGGTTTAGAACGCGTTGCCCACGTTGCCGAGCATGCGCAACTGACCAAACCTGCTCCAAAGATCATAACGGTGGCGGGTACCAACGGGAAGGGAACGACCTGTGCACTGCTCGAGGCGATCTTGCAGAATGCGGGCTATCGCACTGGCGTATATAGCTCTCCTCACCTTGTTCATTACAACGAACGCGTGCGTGTTAATGGCAAACCATTAGACGATGCGGCGCATTGCCAAGCATTCGCCGCCATTGAGCAAGCGCGCGGAGAAACCAGCCTGAGCTTTTTTGAGTTTGGTACCTTGGCGGCGTTACAGCTTTTTAAGCAGCATGAGCTTGATGTGGTGATCCTAGAGGTCGGCCTTGGGGGACGCTTAGACGCAACGAATGTGGTCGAGCATGACGTATCAGTGATCACCAGTCTAGCGCTGGATCATTGTGATTGGCTCGGCGATGACATCGACCAAATCGGGTATGAAAAGGCGGGGATTTTCCGTGCGGGTAAACCGGCGATTTGTGGTCAACCTGCGCCTCCTCCGAGTGTTGCTGCGCATGCGGACGCGATTGGTGCAGACTTGTATCAAATTGGTTATCAGTATCACTATGTACAGCAAGGTGATACTTGGTGTTGGCATGCCGGTGCCTTTGATATGGATGCGCTGCCAGTTCCTCATATTCCTATGCAAAATGCCGCAACGGCATTAATGGCGCTTGGGGTCGCAGAGCTGGATATCGCTGACACGCACATCACCGAGGCATTGCGAACCCTCACTGTGCCTGGCCGGATGCAAGTTATTTCAAGCCAGCCTTACACCGTGTTTGACGTCGCTCATAACCCGCACGCTGCGCAATATTTGGCGGATAGGTTAGCGACCATTAAGCAGGATAGAGGCGGAAACATCCATGCTGTGGTTGCTATGCTGGCAGATAAAGATATTGCCGGCACGTTAGCGTGCTTTGAGGGAATTGTTGACCATTGGTATCCTGCTTCCTTGAGTGTCGCGCGGGGGGCTCCGGCGAGTGCTTTGCCCGTAAACGCAGAGGAGCGATTTGACACCCCTTATCACGCTTATCAAGCGGCCTACCAAGCGGCGGAACCCGAGCGTGATTGTGTGGTCGTATTCGGGTCGTTCCATACCGTGGGGCAAGTGAGTGAACAGATTAATTAAAACGGAGTCGATGTGGCCAGTAAGTTGCAAAAACGATTAGTCGGTACGCTGGTATTGGTGTCAATGGGGGTGATTTTTTTGCCAGATGTTCTGGATGGCAAAAAAGAGCACTATCAAGAGAGCTATGAAAGTATTCCTCTGCGCGATGATTTTGATGCGTCTGTGACAGAAACCCCGATTGCTGAACCACAAGTGGCCGATGTTGCTGTGCCTGACACCTCGGTAAAAACGACCGACGAAGAAGGGAGCGTATCCCATCAGCGTGAAACGCCCCCTGACTCAACGGCATCTGAGTCGATCGCCACGGCAGATGGTGCGTGGATGATTCGTCTTGGTACCTTCCGCAATCAGGACAATGCGCGCCGGTTGGTTAGCCAATTGCGTGAGAAAGGTTATCAAGCCCATATTTTGCCACGGGATCTGAAACCTGATGACCTTGCCAAAGTGGTTGTAGGTCCAAATGTGTCTAAAAACACACTGGAATCTCAATTGGCAGACTTAGAATCTCTCACCGGGTTGAAAGGGCAATTGCGCAAATTTGACCCACTCACCCAATAAGAAAACGTTTGCGTGWGCATTTTTTCTGTTAGAATGCGCGCGTCTCGAGCAAGTGAATAACATGATTTGGATTGATTACCTGATTCTTGGCGTCATTGGTTTTTCGGCGCTGGTTAGCGTTATCCGAGGCTTTGTCAAAGAGGCATTGTCTTTGGTTATTTGGTTTGGTGCTTTTTTTGTCGCCAGCCAATTTTATCCGCAACTTGCGGTGTATCTCACCAACATACAGGATGCGGTGATCCGTAACGGAACCGCTATTGCCTTACTGTTTATTGCTACCCTCATTGTGGGTGCAGTGGTCAATTATGTGATTGCCCAGTTAGTGCAAAAAACAGGACTATCAGGGACAGATAGAGTGTTGGGGATTGTGTTCGGAAGTGTTCGTGGGGTGTTGATTGTCGCCGCAGTCTTGTTTTTCTTGGATGCGTTTACGTCAGTATCAAAAACCCAAGCATGGGGACAATCTGAACTGATTCCTAATTTTGCTGTGGTTATTGAATGGTTCTTTAACTACCTCGAGAACAGTTCCAGTTTCTTACCTAAGATCGCGGGGTCTTAGGCTGGTTTACGCGTAACAAGGAATAGCTGACATGTGTGGTATTGTTGGAATCGTAGGGGCCAATCCGGTCAACCAGTCCATCTATGATGCGTTAACGGTGCTACAGCACCGCGGCCAAGATGCAGCCGGGATTGTCACCATCGACGACAATCGTTTCCGCCTTCGCAAAGCAAMCGGCTTGGTGAAGGATGTTTTTCAACTCAAACATATGCAACGTTTACAAGGTCATGTCGGTATTGGCCATGTGCGTTATCCAACCGCCGGCAGTTCTAGTGCCTCAGAAGCGCAGCCATTTTATGTCAACTCTCCCTATGGAATAACCTTGGCGCATAATGGGAATTTGACCAATGCAGAAGCGCTCCGTCATTCCTTGTTTGAAAAAGACCGCCGCCACCTAAATACCACCTCAGATTCTGAAATCCTCCTCAACGTGCTTGCGCACCAGCTTTCTAACGCCGTGTCACATCCGCTTACCGCCGATGATATGTTTGCTGCCGTCCGCTCGGTGCATGAGCAGGTATCGGGTGCCTACGCGGTGGTATCCATGATTATTGGTCATGGCATGATTGCCTTCCGTGACCCGCATGGTATTCGTCCCCTGTGTTTGGGCAAGCGTGAAGAGCAAGGCCAAGTTGAATACATGGTTGCTTCAGAGTCGGTTGCACTTGATGCGGTTGGTTTTGACTTTGTTCGTGATGTGGCCCCGGGTGAAGCCGTCTACATTACTTTCGATGGTCAACTTCACACGTGCCAATGTGCAGCCTCACCAAGTTTGCACCCGTGTATTTTTGAGTTCGTTTATTTCTCTCGCCCTGATTCGTTTATCGATAAAATCTCGGTGTATGGTGCGCGCGTTCGTATGGGACAAAAATTGGGTGCGAAAATACAGCGTGAATGGGAAGACATGGACATTGATGTGGTCATCCCGATTCCTGAAACGTCCTGTGATATTGCGCTCGAAATTGCACAGGTGCTCGGCAAGCCCTATCGACAAGGGTTTGTAAAAAACCGCTATGTAGGCCGCACGTTTATCATGCCCGGTCAACAAATGCGCCGTAAATCAGTACGCCGCAAGCTCAATGCAATTCGCTCGGAGTTTAAAGACAAACGTGTTTTATTGGTTGATGACTCGATTGTGCGTGGTACGACGTCGGAGCAGATCATTGAAATGGCGCGTGAAGCCGGTGCGAAAGAAGTGTATATCGCTTCCGCAGCACCAGAAGTGCGCTTCCCCAACGTGTATGGTATTGATATGCCCAGTGCTAATGAGCTGATTGCTCATGGACGAGAAGTGGATGAAATTACCAAACTGATTGGTGCCGACGGTTTGATATATCAAGACTTAAGCGATCTTGTTGCCGCGGTCGGTGAGGCGAACCCAGCCATAGAACGTTTTGAAACCTCTGTGTTTAGTGGTGAGTACGTGACCAATGATGTTGACCAAGCGTATTTGGAGTACGTACAAAGCTTACGTAGCGATGATGCAAAAACGGTTCGTGAACAACAACAAGAGCTTGCCAATTTGGAGATCCACAACGAAAGCTAAAAGCCCGTGGATAGCGTGATAATGACGAAAAAAGCCGCATTCGATGCGGCTTTTTTATCTTTGACGGCACGCGCCAACGCATTTAGACGCTGGCCGCCCTATTCATCACCATGCTAGTGCGTAAACACAGGCCCAATTCCAACGTTCCACAGAATCACCGACGATGCCAAAATGGCGACCAGTAACACCAAACCGCAAGTGACCACCGAGCTTGCGTAGATAAAACCGCGCTCTTCAGGAATCTCCATAAGAATGGGTACACCGGTGTAGAGTAAATATACCGAGTAGGCGATCCCTATGAGCCCGATAATCATCACAAACCATACAACTGGATATAAGGTTGCTAGTCCAACCATGAAAATTGGCGTAGCGGTGTAAGCTGCCAGCTCCAAGCATTGGGTATAGGTGGGGGCGGAACCAAAGGTTCGACTCATCCACAACGTGAGGTAGGCAAGCGCGCATACACCACCGATTAGTGCTAGGTACATTGCACTGGCGATAAACAATGCGCTTTGTGCAGTGAGAAAGATCGGTTCTCCTACCCCGATTTTCCAACCGATGTTTACACTGGAGTAATAAGCGCAAACTGGCGGGATCAGCGCCAATAACAGTGCATGGCCGATACTGTGTGACGCGCCTTCATGTCGCTCGCCAATGGTCTTCCATTCCTTTTTCGGGTGAGTATATAACCCGATAAGATGACTCAAAATCATAGCTACCCCCACTTATCCTTCCTGAATCGGTGCAATCGCCACCACAAAAAGGTTGCCCTGTTTGAGACTGTCTATGCACTGTGATTAACCGACGCAAAACAAACTTACATATAGTTAACATTTAGTCGGAAA
>NZ_MUFL01000115.1:0-7624 GCF_001995355.1 Salinivibrio sp. PR919
GGTTGGAGCCTACTCCAGAGTCAAGCGATGATCGAAACTAATCGCATTTGTCTTACGTTGTGGGTCGGGGAAAGTGCTGGAATAAAGGGAAACCGCTGTGATGTGGGGAAAGAAAGAGAGAAAAGTGCGCTCAGTGATCAGCACTGAGCGCGTTCGGCTTACTGAATAATAAAAATATAGCCCTGCAGAATGATAAGGTTGACAATATCGATGAAGAAAGCACCGACAATGGGCACCACCATAAAGGCTTGAGGCGCTGGGCCAAAACGATTGACAATCGATCCCATATTCATCACGGCTGTCGGCGTGGCACCCAGTCCAAAGCCACAATGGCCACCGGCGATAACTGCTCCAGTGTAGTTACTTCCCATCAACTTAAATGTCACGTAGTAGCTAAATACACCGATCACGATCGACTGAATGGTAAGAATAATCAAAAAAGGCACTGCTAAGTCGAGAATATTCCAAAGCTTCAATGTCATCAGCGCCATGGCAAGGAATAATGACAATGATACTGTCCCGACCATATCAACCGTTTCTGATTCCAACTTTCTAAATTTAAAGATCTCAAGGGTATTAGTAACAATCACACCCAAAAACAAGGCATATACAAAGTCCGGGATCATTAACCACTGAATATTGAAACTATTAACCCATTCTGATAAATAACGCGCGCCCGTAATACAAAGCAATAAGATGAATAAGACTTCGATCACTTTCTTCGCAGTTACTTTGTCTTCTTCATTTTCGTTATAGGTCACCAACTCAGGATACTTCTGATGTGTCGTCGTGCCACGACCATATTCTGATTCTAATTGGTGCTTATTAATCAAGCGTTGAGCAACCGGGCTGCCGATAATGCCACCAATGACCAAACCGAGTGTGGCGGAGGCCATTGCAATCTCGAGCGTGCTCTGGATACCGTATTCATCGGTCAATATCTGTGCCCATGCCGCGCCTGTGCCATGCCCACCAGACAAGGTAATGGAGCCAGCCACAAGGCCCATCAGTGGATCCAAGCCAAGCATCGATGCAAAGCTCACCCCAATCGCATTCTGAATAATAATGTAGACAGAAGCGATAGCGAGGAACCAAAATACTTTTAACCCACCTTTCACCAATTGTTTATAATTAGCCGCTAAACCCACAGTGGCAAAAAACATTAGCATAAAGGTGCTTTTTAACGGCAAGTCAAATTTAAAATCTATACCGTTTGAATGCAGCACTGCAATAACACAGGCAATAATTAATCCGCCGACAATAGGCTCGGGGATATTAAATTTACGTAATGCAGGAATTTTTGAATTAACAAAATGGCCTAGAAAAAGCACACCAATGGCGATCAAAAATGACTCTAGTGCACCAATAGAATTGAGTTGATACATATAACCTCTTTGTTTCTCTCATCACATCCTCCCTGATAATCCAATTTGACCTTTGTCTTTTACCTCATGTTATTCACGTTGAAGTCAATGCTGGCTTCCACATCCCAACGACATCTCAGCATCCTGCTTATCGTTTTTAGTTGTTTGACACTGCGAGTATCGCCAACAGTTGCTTGACGCCTCGGTATGTCTGATTCGCGGCACAATAGCAGAAATCTGTGATTTTGGCACCAAGTATCGAACTTTATGCGTCAATATCGCTGCTAATTATTGAATTAGCAAGGTTATTCACCTCAAAGCCAGTGAGTAATGTTGTCGACATTTTCAGCAAAAATCGCCTACATTCGCATCTGTTGGCGACAAATGACGGAGGCGGCGTCGCAGATCGATCGCTAACCATGCCCCCACAGGTATTGCCAATGCCAAATTAGAGGCCGGATAGGCTAGCCAAACCCCATCCAATTGCCAATATGACGCAAACAGAAACAAAAACGGGAGTTGCAGTACGATATTACCGATACTGATCATTAGCGCGGTTCGCCCGTGATGAATGGCTTGAAAGTACGCGGCGGCAACGACAATAAAGCCATCGAGAAACAGAAGGATCAGGTGCAACCGTAGCCCATTGACTGTGCTATCCAGTAAGGCAGGATTGCCGCTGCCAACAAATACGCGTGCCAAGGTGTTGGGTAAGCCATTGATCACTGCCACAAAGGCAACGCCCGTCACTAAGACACAAGACAACGCCATCAATAAGCACCGCTTTACCCAGTGTGGCTGACTGGCACCCGCATAAAAGCTCACTAAAGGTTGCATCCCATTGGCTACCCCTTCGGCTAGCAAATAGTACACAATCACCACATAGCCGATCACGGCATACGCCCCTACCGCCAGTTTTCCGCCGTGCAGCATTAAAAGGTGATTATGCACCGCCACCATCACAGCGCTATAACCGTACATAATCCAACTCGCCGCACCGATTGCACAGATATGCCGTGTGATTGACCAAGCCTGTGACCATGAAGGCCAAATAACTTGCAGCCGACTCCGCCGAGAAAAAAAGTAGCTGACGCCCACCAGCGTCACCGCCGCTTGCGCTAACGCAGTTGCAATCGCGGCGCCGGTTAATGCCCACTCAAGCCAGACGATAAACACCAGATCAAAACCAATATTGAGCAACGCGCCTAGCATCATCAATCGCGTCGCCAAGCCAGGTTGATCGTCGTTACGCAGTAAAATAGGCACCGCCATCGAACCGAGGGTAAACACATTGGCCCAAACCAGTACATCTAAGTATTGCACCGCAAAAGCCAGCGGCACCTGCTCTGCGCCTTGAAGTGCTAGTAGATATTCGCCCCACGCGACCAGTGCGAAGCTAAGAAAAACACTGAGAAGTAGCACTAATCCGATCGCGACCGCGAGCGTGTGATGCCCTGAGGGATCATGCCCTTTTCCTCGTGCAGCACTTATTTTTGCCCCTGCGCCAACACCGACCATCAAGCCCACCCCCAACATACCCGCGATCAATGGCCAAATTAGGTTAATGCCTGCCAAGCCATCAGCACCCATGACCTGACCGATAAAAATGCCATCAATGACTTGATAAAGGCCATTGACCAACATAGCGGCTACGGTAGGTAACGTATAGCGCCAGAACTGGCGTGACAGTGAATGAGGTTGTACTGGCATTGTCAGATAGTGCGTCAGGGTATGATGACGAGTATCATACCCAATCGCCGATACGGTGCTGAGTTAGGATCAGCACATTTTGGGGTAGCGCACGTGTGCGTGATATTGATAAGTTACATCGTTTCCTCGTACGCGAAAGCGCGCAAAGAAAAACGCCTTGGCCACTTCTCCCCTCAAAGAAACAGCACAAGACGCATTAGTCTTTCATTTAGACGGGATGCGTGAGGCACTCTCCCATTTGAGTGCTGATCGCACGGAGCACGTCTCGCCGAGTGATAATCCCCACCAATTTACCGTCATCAACCACCGGGTAGAGCTTGGGCTTGGTAGGTATCATCATTTCGGCCAGCTTAATGATGCTGTCTTCTGATTGCACTGCGAGTGCATTCGGCGTCATACAATCAGACACAGAGTGGGAGTCTTGACAGTGATAACTGTCTCTAAGCAATTGCTGCAGCATATCTTGCTCAGAAATAAAACCGACTAGATGCTTGTTGGCATCAATCACGGGTCCACCGGTTTGTTGGCTCCGCAGCAATTTTTCCAGCGCACTGGATAATGGCATCTCTGGCGAGAATGTCACCGGCCGCTTGTTCATATAATCTTTGACTTTGATCGACTCCATGTCGCCCCCTCTTCAATGCTTAACTCACGCCATATACCTGCTAACCACGTCATGTCGAAAAGAGTATGCCGCGCAGCACAGCTATGGTTATCCCGTTCTTTAAGTGTTGTCTAAGTTGGCGAAATGTCTAAATCACTTTGAGCAATTTGTGTGATTGGACAAAGCAATGATATGACGTGATTGCTTTATACCGGCTTCACACGCCTCTCAGCCTCATATGCAACAAGACAAGCTCGCACGCCCTTCTCTTTTTGTTTTGTCACAAATTGTTAAATAAAACAGCCATAGGGGTAGCTAGGGTTTCATCGATTTCATACCGTATCAAAAATAAATGGATGGTATTCAAAACGATGGCGATTCACGCATGGGGATGGGAAGAAAACGATGAAAATTATTGCGGTTTACAGTAACAAAGGTGGTGTGGGAAAAACGGCGACGTCGGTGAACATGGCGCATTTGATGGCAGAAAGCGGCTATCGCGTCTTGCTTTGCGATCTCGACCCGCAAGGCGCGTCATCGTTTTACTTTAAACTCAAGCCATCCAAGCATTTAGGACAAGACAGCTTCTTTACCCGTGATAAGAAGTTTAAAAAGTCCATTCAACCCAGCCACTACCCTAATCTTGATGTGGTGCCAGCGCACCATGATTTTAAAGACTTCGATATTTTTCTAGCCTCACAGAAAAGCGGGTCAAAAAGTCTCTTCAAACGTCGATTTAAAGCGGTCAAGGATGACTACGATATCGTGATACTCGATTGCCCACCCACTCTTTCCGCGCTGTCTGATGCGGTATTCCGCCATTGTGATGAACTGCTAACCCCCGTGATCCCGACGACGCTCTCTGAACGCACGCTTGAGCAGCTTTATCAGTATTTTATCGCCCATGATTTTGATGTGGCGCGTATTCACCCCTTTTTCTCGATGGTGCAGAAAACAAAGCGCTTACACGTCGACACCATGCATCGGATGGAGAAACAATACCCTGCTATGTTAGATGCCCATGTGCCCTTTAGTAGCGATGTAGAAAAAATGGGCGTGACCTGTGCACCTGTCACCGATATCGGCAAAGGAACCGCTGCGGCCATGTATTATCGTCGATTATGGCGGGAATTCGCAGCGCGCGTGCTTTCCGATCAACACGCTGCATAGGCGGCGCGCCTAAGCGCGTAACCCTTCGCGCATTACCAACCCAACAAGCGGTATAACTCGCCCGTTCTTACYGCGCGATGAGCCTGCGCAATGGTGCCATCGCGCGCCCACGACTCAATCACCGGCGCAATGATTGGCTGCACTTGGCTCCAGTTTTGTCCGGCTTGTATGTCCGGCAAGTACAAGAGCCGCAGTAACAAGCCGTCTAAGCCCGTTAATAGTTGTTCCGGCGTGCGATCATTAAAAATGGAAGGAAACACGTTATCGTCGTCATTGGGCAGCCCCATGATCTGGGTTAGCTCTTCAACCACACAGGCGACTAACTTACCTTTAGATCGCGCCAAATCAACTGGGATCACGACCGCTGCCCGCCGTATCCAACCATTTTTATCAACGGCAAAATTAGCCGCACAGACCGCTTTGCGTAATGGGGTGACATCGTTGGTTTTAAAGTATTGCCGCGCATCGTCTAAAAAGCGTTGGTGGTTGGTAAATACAATGGTCAGATTAGCGGCTTTGGGGTGTGAAGCCGGTATAAAGTTTATCCCGGTCAAACTTTGCAAATGATCAAGGTGGTAGCGGACGAGTTTATCGTGAAGTTCGCTGTCGCTGACGACATGCGACACGGTATAGCGCACGGATTCTCTCCACTTACGAACACCATGTTCACCTTCTACATATTCACTTTTCAGCGCAATGCGATAAAACGCATCTTGAATATAACTCGGTTGCTGCCAAGGTTGCTCAACAGCAAGCGTACTGAACGAGACCAGCCATACGATAAGCCCGATACTAACTCGACCCTTAAACAACAACGTTCACTACCTCAACCCCGCGCTTTCGATGCCTGTTTAGCGTAGCACAGCAGTTGAAAAACAACTGGTTGAATCGCGTGCTGTCTGTTTTTCTTACCATATCTGTTGAACATGGAATGGGCATACCATTTTTCTAGACATTTTTTGAACCAGATCCTCAATTTGATAGCGATCACATTTTTAGTTATTGAGTAATGTGGATAGTAACGGGCGATTTGACTCACTAACTCGAGGATTCTATGCGTAAAACACCGCTCGCACTCTTGCTCCCCTTTGCGTTTTCCGCTCAAGCCGCCACCATCGTTGACGCCTCTGACTTGGATCTTAGCCAAGCACTGGACGCCAATACGGCACGCTCAGCAATGACAGCAGCCCCTGCACTCAGTTTTCGTGAAAAATCGCGTCTGCAAGTGGGCAATCAATCACTGGTCCGTAAACAGCAACTGCACCATGGCATCCCGGTTTACGGCTATTCTGTGGTGGAAAACACCGCCGCACGGGGCTTTGCGCCAAGCGTTAAAGGTGACGTTGTCACTGACATCGAACAAGATATTGGTGGCACGCTACCCATGATTAACCAACAGCAGGCCATTGCGATTGCTCAAGGCCAGACAAGCCAAGGTAATCGTCATTTTCATCAAGCAGATGCAAACACAGAATTGTTGATCTRGTTAGATGAACAACAAACAGCGCGTCTCGTCTATAAAGTTGACTACCTTGCCAGTGATAACGGTCATCCTTCGCGTCCAATGAAAATCGTCGATGCAAAATCGGGAGATATTTTGGACAGCTGGGAAGGCATCGCGCACCTAGAAGCCGGCGGACCCGGTGGTAACCAAAAAAGTGGACGCTATACCTTCGGCCCAAATACCCAACTGGGCGGCTTTGAAGTCAACCGCTACTGTCAAATGGATAGTCCCAACGTTGTGACAGTCAACATGAACAATCAGGAATGGGGCGGAAGCGTTCATCAATTCAATTGTCCGCAGAATACCTACCGTCAAGTCAACGGCGCCTATGCACCCATGAACGATGCGCAGTACTTTGGACAAAAAGTCTTTGAAATGTATCAAGATTGGCTCGGCGTGCGCCCTATCCGTCAAAAGCTCACCATGCGTGTTCATTATGGTCAGGGCTATGGCAATGCTTTTTGGGATGGGCGGCAAATGACCTTTGGTGACGGTAATGGCAGCATGTATCCGTTAACCACGTGGGATGTGATTGCCCATGAAGTCAGCCACGGTTTTACTGAACAAAATTCAGGGCTCGAATATCGCGGTATGTCGGGAGGCATGAACGAGTCTTTCTCCGATATCGCCGCTGCGGCACTCGGCCAGTATGTTTATGGCGACTTCAACTGGAAAATGGGTGAAAACGTGATGAAATATAGCGATGCGATGCGCTATTTCATCAATCCAAGCCAAGATGGGCGCTCCATTGGTCATGTTAACCGTTACTATCCTGGCATCGACGTGCACTTTAGCTCTGGTATCTTCAACAAAGCGTTTTACCATCTTGCCACCAGCGCAGAGTGGAATATCCAAAAAGCGTTTACCGCGTTTGCCACCGCCAACCAATTGTACTGGCAACCTAACTCGAGCTTCCAACAAGGCGCTGATGGCGTATGTGAAGCCGCGAAAGCACTAAACTATTCAGCCGGCGCTGTCAGCCAAGCCTTTGCCGAAGTTGGCATCCAAACCCAAAGCTGCCAAGGAACTGGTGAAATCCCTACCCCAGATCCAGATCCGCAACCGACGCCTGACGTCGAACCGCTCACTTTCGATCAGCCGGTGGAGCTTCACGGCTACGCAGGCACGGCTCACCAGTTTGTGATTAAGAATGCGCCACGCGGTACGGTATGGCTACAAACATATCGTGGTCAAGGTGACGTTGAGTTATATACGGCGGTTGGCCGTCCAGCGAGCGCCGAAGATCATGACTGTGCGTCCACTAACGCAGGT
>NZ_MUFL01000116.1:0-7490 GCF_001995355.1 Salinivibrio sp. PR919
TCTTAATCCTATGTAAATGGCCTACACCAAAGAGAGGCCACCATCAACAACGAGCGTATGGCCGACGATATAACTGGCTTTATCCGAGAGCAAGAACTCAATGGCATCAACAACCTCCTCCACGCGTGCAAAGCGCTTGGCGGGCACTTGCTCTTCAACATCGAGCTTTATTGTCGGTTGACGAGTTTGTCGCTCGTCCCACCTTGGTGTCCACGTCACGCCCGGCGCCACAGCGTTAATACGGATATTATTTCTGATTGCTTCTAGCGCGACGGATTGTGTTAGCCCTTCTAGGGCATGCTTTGCCGCACTGTACATCGCTGCATTTGGCGTTGGTCGCAAGCCATTGATTGAGCTGACATTGACAATGGCTCCACCTGTCTCCATTAACTTAATTTGATACTGCAAGCATTGAGCGTGTCCCCAGAAGTCATTATTTAGCGTTTCTTTCAACGCAAACATATCAACTTGATGATAAAAGCCACTCGATCCTAACGCCGGTGAGGCATTATTGATTGCAATATCTAACTGGCCATATTGCTCGCGAATATAGCGGAAAAGCTGCTCTAGCGAAGCCTGATCGGCTAAATTAGCTTGTTGATAATCAACGGTTTTAAGTGCAGGGTATTCAGTAACAACGGCCTGCCACACGTCTACGTTGCGCGAGCACGTGATCACTTGATAACCTGCCTCAACTAGCCGCAGAACACAGCCTAAACCGATTCCTTTCGACCCACCCGATACAAATGCCAATTTCGTCATAGCCACCCCTCAAAACGACATCCGCGACATCCTAGCGATCCGCTGGATGATGAACTCCATCCATCACGGGAATATTCTCCAACTCGAACGGATTGACGCCATCTAAGCAGGCAATATTGAACCCAAACTCACTCGGATTGGAGCGACGTTGGTGATGGGTGTAAATGCCACAGCGTGAGCAGAAGTAGTGCTTAGCAGTGTGAGTATTAAAGGAATACACACTGAGTTGCTCACTGCCAGCAACGACACGCAATTGTGCAAGCTTGACTGAGCCAACAATGGCGCCTCGGCGTCGACACATTGAGCAATCGCAGCGTCTGGGGTTTTCAATCCCATTGGGTAACGCGAGGGCTAACACAACCGTCCCGCAGTGACAGCGGGCCAAGTGTTCGGGTTGGATGAGCGTTTGACCGACTTGTTTTATCATGCGCTTACCTGCTCAGTTTCATGGTGATCAAGCGGATAGACTTTCTCAAAGCGCTCTAACACCAAAGGGGATTGAGTTGTAAACGGTACGCCGAGTGCCTGCCCCTCTTGCTCAAAAAACGCAAGATGTGCCTGTCGCCACCACGCATAACTCTTGTCGCCTTCACCTTCCGCTGCGGCGAACTCAGCAGTCACTTGATCAAACGGGCACTCGCTCACTTCAGTCACTTTAATAATACAAACCGGCTGCTGCGCCCAGTTAAGCACCACGGTCAAACGCCCGACTTGCGGGTAAGGTTCGTTTTCTATCTCGTAGCATGCTTTTAGGCTGCACGATGCGCGCTTTATGCCTTGATCAATCAAACGGGCGCATTCGTTGGCATTGTATTCATCCGCGCAAAAGTACTCGGCAATCGTTTCAGGCACCGCCTGACATTCTGCTTCACTTAAGGTGGCAAGGTAGGCGTTTAAAAATGCCTGTTGTTCTGTATTCATGAGTATCCTTGATCTCTCTACCTAATTCGCAATTTTCCACGTTGCGCGATCTAAACCATAAATGGCATGGTCGACAATGCGTCCGTTTAAATTTTCAGCACGACGTATTACGCCTTCGAGTGTGAACCCTAAACGCTCACAGACCTTTCGGCTGGGCGTGTTTTCCGTTGCCGCCGATATCTGTACTTTTTCCATACCAAACTGGGTAAACGCCAGCTCAATGAGCTTAGCCACGGCTTGACTCACAATCCCTTTCYCTTGGTGCAAAGAGCTCAGCCAATAGCCTATTTCCACCTTTTTAAGCGACTGATTGATAGTGTTATAACTCACACTGCCTACCAATTGACCCTGATAAATCATGCCACATACCAATGATTTACCTTCTGCATAATCGTGAAGGGATTTTTTTATAAAGCTCAAAAAGAACGCTTCATCATGGGCATGCGGTGGCCACACTAACCATTGGCTTAAATACTCCTGATCGCGGGTAACGATATCCAGATAAATCGGCGCAAAGCGTGTATTGATAAGTTCCAATTTTAGGTCACGATTAACATCCAATGTAAACATACTTTCCTCATTATTAATGCGACAAAATTGTCGACGTTTATTATTTTCAGTGCGGTTTATTCAATCATCCAATTCGCGGCGCCAGCTCCCGCCTCCTGAAAGCGAAGTTTTATCGTATAGCTGTCACCACAGCCTTCGACAATCCATAGCTCTCGCCACATTCTTGTGCCTACCTCGCCTGACGGCATTTCGCGCACATAAGGCACAAATTCATTCGGCTGCTCACAGCCTTGTGACGCCACCGTAACCAGCACTCCTGCCATGGCATCTTGGATCAATTTTTGGTTGGCTAGCGATCCTGCTTGGATCGCTCCTTCTGGCAGCGACTGCGCCATCGACGAAAAAGAGACCGCCAAAGCCCCAAATACGAGTAAAGCCCGTAGCCAATTAATCATACTCAAAAACGCCCTTAAAAAATGAGTCATCAACAATCTCAATGGAGGGTTCTAAAGACAACATTTAATCTCCATGAATATCAGCCACAAACCCCTCTCCCACTCATCATATTGCGATAACCCCACCAATGCGTATTGGGTCGTTGCCGCTACTCATAGTTTTGCCAGTATTTGAATATGACTGTGAGCAACAAAGCCTAACGACTCGCAAAGGCGTCGGGAGGCAATATTTTCCCGATTGGCACGATATCTGGCGACACGTCCCCTCTTTTCAACCTCTTTGACCCACCTTGAAATCAGTGCCTTGCCGACACCACGCTGACGATAGCTTGGTGTCACCAAGATAGACAGCGATTCAAAGGGCTCGACACCACAATACGACGCAATGATTCCAACAGGCTGCCCTTCCAGATAAGCCATATAGAAATAGTCTGAGTCCAGACTAAAAGCCGCTTTAAATAATTCTTCCTCATCAAACCTTGTGATAAATTGTTCGATGCGTTCTCGATGGGCTTCAAGCGTGAGCTGATCAATCTCTACCTTTGATTTAGCGTCACAAATATGACCTGATAGATAATAATCAATATCATCAATATAGACCTCAAACGCTTGAGGATTTACACCGTTGATATAGTCATGCAGCGATCGCAGCTTAGATTTTTCTAGATCTGTTCGAACGTCTTCATTGCAGCTTACCAGTGTCAGGTTATCAGACGCATACAGAAACGCTAAATCCTCTTCACCACCTCGTTTATAATAGTCGCAGCCAGTGAAAATATAATTGCTCTCAATATGATTCACGCCCAAACGCGCAAGCCAAGATTTATCAATGTTATCCATCGCCTTATTCTCCATACTTAGTCAAAAGTGCCAGCTACGCGACACGCATTATTAGTCGTGCTCTCCGCGATTGTATGCCGTTAAAATAGCACGAAGCCTAGTCAACTTAACTTCTGTAAGTAGTACTGAAAAAAAAGAAGCTATAGCCATTGAAATAAATGCACAACTAATTAAAAATTTACCACTACCYTCATATATACCCGAAAGACCCAAAAATAAAGAAAAACAAGCGAAAACCGTTATAATAGAATCGTTCGTTTTTACTTTGCATTCATCGTCAGATATATCTCTTACTATCGAAACTGGGTTTGAGAGACCGTCAAGTCTAACTGAAACTTTTCCATTTTTTACTCTGACCTTTAAACCATTACTTTTTAATAAATCGGCTAAATCTTCCATAATGAGTATTTTCCATTTATATAATGACATAAATAAAAACGAGGGTCTTATCTTGATTATTTACATTCAGTTCAATACAATTTCTAATATAAGAGATTACTATATCGAGTTAATTTTTTATAGTGTTCCTACACTCCTACGTGTGTATAGCGAGAGGACATCCGTGGACGGTTACTCATTGCTCCTGAGATAACTCGTTCCCACGCTCCTGCGTGGGAACGGGAAGTAATGTTTAATGGCCCTGTCACAGGATTGGCAGGCAGCGGTGAGACCGCAGTAACAGACCTTCTATATGTGTTTGCCGTAAGCAATGACTTAATGGCGGAAATGACAGAGCGAAGTAGACGACTTTGTTGTTCGAGAGCATTAGCTGCTGGCGTAGCCCAAAAAATGCTATTGCCTATTGACCGGAGAAGGGCTCATATGTGTTATGCGACGCCTCACACCAAGCGCTGAAACTGACCGTTTTTAGCTTTGAAACCTAGCTTATTAAACAAAGCTTGAGACCGAAAGTTACCCTCATCAATATCTGCATACAACCTTTCAATACCCAAAGATTGAGCATGTGAAAATAATAAACTAAGAGCTTCCGACATATACCCTTGTCGCCAGTACGATGAATTTAGTAAGCATCCGACTTCACAGGAATCACCATTATCACTAAAGCTATGTAAGCCGCAGGTTCCAATAACCTTGTTTGTCGCTTGATCCATAATCGCCCATTCCAACGATTCACCTGATTTCTCTAGTCGGACGACACTTTCTAGCATCTGAACTATCAGATCTTTCGATGTAAAAACTGGATCTGAGGCAAATTCCATTGTTTGAATATCACCATAAATTTCAAATAGATCGTTGCAATCCTTAGGTTGAATAGATCTCAATATGATTCTACTTCCGTGTAAATCCGGCTTCATTTTTCTCCTTAATCGTATAACGCTCAATTAATTCACGGCGGCAAAACCAAGAACGACCGCATTGATTCCTATAACATTGCTTCTCTTCTCAGGGGCGGTAACTTTCCGCTGGCTTATATCTATCCAAAAGCGATGAGGGCCACTCGCGATTTACTTCGCCGCCGAACCAAAATCATGCGTCACGGTGCTAATTTGAAAGCCCATGTCTCCAACACGTTTAGTCGGTACAATCATCCTGCACCTAATCTCCAACTACGCTATCCTAGGCCAGAGAGCTGGTTCGCAACCGCTTCAACGGACAACAACGTTGCTTACCCCCAAACTGAGCCTGAAGATAACAGGAAAACAAACGTTTAGCTTTCTTTTTGAATAGCGCCTGCGTGGGAACGGAAGTAATGTCTAATGGCCCTGTCACATGATTGGCAGGCAGCGGTGAGACCGCAGTAAGAGACCTTCTATATGTGTTTGCCGTAAGCAATGACTTAATGGCGGAAATGACAGAACGAAGTAGACGATTTAGTTGTTCGAAAGCATTGGCTACTGACGCTGCCAAAAAATGCTATTGCCTATTGACCGGAGAAGAGCTCATATGTGTTAGAGTGCATTTTCGAACGTTACTTTTGCATCAAATTTACTAGTAACCGTCTGATATAATTTACCATTAACAAAGTGCAGGGCGGCATAATCGCTAATACCATAGCACGGTACACTACTGTTATTTTGAGAAAAATCAGAAAATAAGTCAGCCTTTTCATCACTGCCATTAAAATGAGCTGAGGCTAGACCACGCACGAAACCCAAGCCGTCAATAACTGTATATTCTTCGGGATTGCTGTCGRTGATGCCTAAGTCAAACCAACATATAGCCCCTGCACTCATACCGCACAATACCACACCATTTTCGTAGCATTCTTTGAGTATTGTATCTATGCCCCACTCTCGCCAGATAGCTAACATTGAACGGGTATTACCGCCCCCAACATATATAACGTCTTGCTCTTGCAGCTTTGTGCGCCAATTGGAGTCTGGTTTGAACAATGGAAAATGGGTCAAATTACAACTAAGACCTGAATCGTAAAAACGTTGAATAGCTTCTTCTGCGTCACCAGTTGCTGTAGAAAGATAGCAAACTTTTGGTTCACGCTTGCCCGTAAGATCAAGTGCATAACGGTCTAATTTGCTCTGTTTTTCTCCCATCATCCAACCACCACCGCCTAAAACAACGATGTGTTTATCCATAAACTATACTCCTATGTTGAACTCGGCACTCTAACGCCCGCTTAAGGGGCAGCCAACGCCACGACCAACTTTCCGCATAACACCGTACCAACAATGACCAACGCATAGTAAACATGCCGCGCGTTGGCTGTCCCTCTTGAAGCGTTGTTAGTTGCACAGCGCGCGCTGAATTTTGTGCTTGTTAGTTTCGATGTAATCTATGTCATTAAGGTAAGATTGTAGATGCCCTTCCTCAATGTTTGTCGCAAATTGCTCGTCGCCACTATCTGCTTCTTTTCGCATAAAGTTCACAAGGGCATTTAATCGCCGAACCATTGCATCCGCAAGCTGCTCTCTTTGACTATATGTAGCATCGTAGCTATCGCAGAATAACCTTGCCCTTAAAAGTTGTTCTTCCATTGTGCCAAGGCCATCAATGCTGTCCGTTTTAAAAGGTGCCCAACAATATATTGAATAAGCTAAGTCCCACACTCTTGAAGCGGGATGTGCTGTGTCAAAATCAAACACACCAACTACTGAATTTCCTGAAAGTGCTACATTGTACGGCGTGAAATCACCATGACATATAACTTCGAATGGCTCTCGTGGGTCGAGCATCCACGGTAAATTTACGATGTCGTTATTACTGACAAACGATGCTGTTGAGTCATGAATTTTTCTAAGCAATTTAGCTGCTGATCTCAAAGCTTCTGACGTTGCAATAGCACCAACTAATGGATAATTATAAGTATCACCAACAACGAAACTTAATTTTTCTTGTTTCCCTTCAATGCCAAGAAATCTAGGCGACTCTGTTAAGCCTGAGCTTTGTAAATGCGTTAACAGCTTATGAATTGTTGGGCTCCATAATTGTAATGGTCGATAAATAATTTCACCATCACGATAAATTGCAGACTCTCGCCCACCTGATAATTCTTTCATATTTCTCCTTTAGCAACTAACGAATGACATGGATTCCCCCTCTTGAAGATCTGCCACACTTAGGTGCAGCCATTGGATAATGGGGGTAACCATGTCTGCTCGATTCTTTATTGGCGTTGATCTCGCCAAGCACCACTTTTCTCTTCAAGCTCCGTGATCCGTCTCTTGAGTGCCGATAACTCATCCTTCACCTTGTCTGGCTTCACTTTACTTTTTTGGGACTTGACCATACCAAACTCTCCATCTCGATATGCTTTACGCCATTTCGATAGCATGAATGGATGGATATCAAGCGCCTCTGCAACCGACTTCACTGTTCGATGCGTTTCATAGCTCCATTCAACCGCTTTCAGTTTGAAGTCTAGTGAATATTGCGCTGTCTTTTTACCCGTTTTATAGGCTGGCATACTGACCTCCTCAGGTCGTCGATGCGTGTCCAGTAAAACGGATCAAGTCCACTGTCCCTCTTGAAGCGTTTGTTAGCAGTTTTAGAATGAAACTCGATTCCATATTGGTAACATTAATC
>NZ_MUFL01000117.1:0-7091 GCF_001995355.1 Salinivibrio sp. PR919
CAATGGGATATGCTGCCTGTATACACGCCATTCAATGTTTCAAGCTCAATCGCAATCACGGTATCGAGTTTGAGTAGTTCGCCAATCGGCCTTGCCAAGTGTGCGGCGGTATTTGATACCAACACACAATGATCGCCACGGTTGCGATGCCACTCGATGCGCTCTAACGCTTGTGGCACCACCACAGGGGCGACGCGCCGATCGATAAAGTCGGTCGCCCATGCAGCCACGGTTTGAGTGGATTTTCCTTTGATTGGGCTCAACTGCACTTGCATATATTGCTCAAGGTTGATGCGGCCTTTTTTAAAATCCAGATACGCCCGCTTTTCTTGGTCGACCACGTTTTGCGGGGCAAGGTCGCACTGACAAAGGTATTCCAGCCACGCTTGTTTGGTGTCGGTGGCAATCAGTGTTTCGTCTAAGTCGAAGAATGCAATGTTAATCGGAGAAGTCATAGCCAAACTGATGTAATGAGACATTGATAGGCATCCTAACGAGCAACTATGACGATAGGGTTTCACTCTGCAGTGGTATCATCTGGTAAGAGCAGCCCATATTTTTGCTTCAAATCGTCAAAGGTGCCATTCCGTTTGATTATTTCTAACCCGCGGTTAAAGGCTTGAATATATTCTTGCGCCTTAGGGTTGGCCTTGCCGGCGGTGACATGGATATGTTGTTTGATCATCGGAGTGGGAGAAAAGTGAAAATCATCGGTATTTAGGTTTAAAGGTTCGAGCTCGTGTTGCATGACAAAGCGATTGCCCACCGCCATATCAACCCGACCGGCAGCGAGCATTTGTAAGCTCGAACTTAGCGAGGTGGTTTCTACTCGTTGAAAATAATCTGCATCTAAAAACCATGAATCATAGCCGTAGTCGCGTACGCTGGCGATACGTTTGCCAATAAGGCTTTTGGGGCCTTTGAAGTCAAAAAAGGTATCCTTTCGCATCATGATATCGATATTGGTGGCGAAATAGGGCTGACTAAATAGTAGGAATTCACTGCGTGCGTCTGTGTACCATGTGGTGGTGAGGAGATCGATCCGCCCATTTCTCACTTCGTACAAGCCGCGCGCCCAAGGGAAGAGTAAGAATTTGGTATCATAGCCTTGGGTAGAAAGGGCAGCGGTCACTACTTCAACAGAAAAGCCAGGTCTAGCTGTATCTCGAGTGACGTAAGGAGGCCAAGCGTCGTTGACTGCGGTAATAATTTTCATCTTCCCGTATACCGGGAGGGTGAAAACACAGAAAGTAAATACGAGGAAAAAACGCTTAAAAGAGATGAGCCTCATAGATAGGTATCCTTATCGATCAATGGATATCATCGCCAGACTAAGGCGTCGTTTTTCATCAGTATAGTGAATGTTTTAGAGATCGATAATAAACGCCCCAGCAGGTACCGGGGCGTATGGATTTGAGGGAGAGAAAGATTGCTCTCTTATTGGCGGATGCCCTCTACGTGCAGCTCCATATCGACATATGTGGCTGGGCCCATAGTGGCAATGCCGAAATCAGCGAGCTCGAGGCGAGTGTTGCCCATAAAGCCTGCGCGGTAGTTACCCCATGGGTCATCGCCGTGGCCAACCAATTCAGCGTCAATCTCAATCGGCTTGGTTTGCCCGTGTAAGGTGAGGTCGCCTGCAATGGTCATCGAACCATCGCCGTTATCTGTGACCTTAGTGCTCTTAAAAGTGGCTTGGCCAAACTTGCTCGCGTTGAGAAAATCTGCACTACGAATGTGCTTGTCGCGCTCGGCATGGTTAGAGTCCAAGCTGGTGGTATCGACGGTCACTGTTACGCTAGACGCACCAATGTTGTTGGGATCAAATTCAAACTGACCATCGAATTTGTTAAAGCGACCTTTGGTAAAGCTGTAACCTAGATGAGGCACTTTGAAGTTGACAGAGGCATGTGCGCCCTTGGTGTCAATCATATAAGTGTCTGCCAATGCAGGCCCAGATAAGAGTGTCGCGGCGCTAATTCCCATGGCTAACATGAGTTTTTTCATTTCGGGTTTCCTCCGATCATCTTCCGTAACGTATTGTCTTTGTCGATAAAATGGTGCTTTAACGCAGCCAGTGCGTGAACAGCGGCTAAGGCAATCAGGGTAATGGCAACATAATAGTGTACGTCACCTGCGATATCCGACTGATTAGGGAAAAGCTCCCCTGCACTTGGCACGGTAAACCAAGTAAACACGTCGATACCTCGGCCATCTGAGGTAGAAATTAAATACCCAGACACAAACAGTACTGCGAGGAGCAAGTAAATCGTGTGGTGTGCTGCGGTCGCTGCTTTGCGTTCCCACGCTTTGCCCTCAACCTTAGGCATTGTATGGGTGATTTTCCATCCTAAGCGCAGTATGGTGGCGCCAGCGAGCAAGATCCCAATGGATTTATGCCAATGTGGGGCGGTTTGATACCAACTGCTGTAATAGCTAAGGTCGACCATCCACAGGCCCACGGCAAACAAGCCGATAATGACCAGAGTAGAAAGCCAGTGCAGCACCCGCATTACAGGATCGTAACTCGTTTTCGCTGTCATAGTCCCTGTCCTAATAACAATTCCAACACAGTATATAAGGTAAAATGGGATTCAGAACCAAGTTACCTTGAACAAGATGTTCGAATTATTCTAACGAACTCTTTACACGGTTACGAATCGCGCTCTGTCCAACTGAGGCTCAGTGAGACGGAGTCGGCAAACCTTAACGCATGCGGCTTATCAATAGTCACTTGGGCGTAACGCACCCAGTGGTGATCGCGTGCAATGTCGAGCACGCCGGCGACCAGTTTTTCCAACAACAAAAAGCGGCCATTCTCAACATAGTCGATAATCGCTTTGGTGATCACTTTATAGTTCAGTGCGTCATCAACATTATCCTCTTGGCTGGCTTTGTGGCCGGGATAGTGAATTTCTACGTTAATCACCACATCTTGCTTCTTTTCCTGCTCTTCGGGGTTAAAGCCGATATATGTACGCAAACGTAGGTTGGTAATTTTGATCACAGCGTCATTCATCATTGTGCTTTCCAGTTAGGCAATTACGCTAAATGGCGTCCGCCATCGAGTTTAAGGGATTGGCCCGTCATATGCTGACTGGCAAGAATAAAGTCGCAGGCGTTGATCACTTCCTGCTCGCCGGGCACTGTGCCCAAAATCGATTTTTTGCGCGCTTTCTCACGGTAGGCATCGTCATCGCCGTCGTTGAACATGATAAGCGCGGGGGAAATACTGTTTACCTTGATGTCGGGGGCGAGTTGTTGGGCAAACGATAGGGTGAGGTTCTCAAGCGCGGCTTTACTCGCGGCATAGGCAAGGTGTTTTGCGCTGCCTTTGTGGGCCACGTAATCGGTCAGGTGAATAATGTCGCCGCTATTCATCCATCGAGTTGCCGCCATATTGATCAGATAAGGCGTTTTGGCGTGGATTTGCATCATGCTGTCAAACAAAGCCGCGAAATCTTGGCTTTGTTTTTCACTGTCCCACGATGAGGCATTGTGGATTAAACAATCAAACACCGGATTGTGCGCGTCAATGGCTTGGATAAATGCATGGATGCCGGCATCGTTAGAAAAGTCCGCCTGAATACAATGAGCGCCTCGCTCGATAAGCTCACTCACTTGAGGACGCGGTGTCCGATATGACACAGTGACTTGATGCCCTTGCGCAAGAAAGTGACAAGCAAGCGCGTAGCCGATCCGTTGTCCTGCCCCTGTGATAAGAATATGCTTTTTTGTCACGTGTTTTCCTTTATGGTTACCACTGAGAGTGAATGCACTCTGACAACAACGAGTATGTTACGTTTCATGGACTTGTAGCGATCAAAGATAGCGACATGTTAACGAAATCGACAGATTTATACCGAGTTAACTCGCTGATTTCGTGGCATGAACAACAAAATCGCGGACAATCGGAACAAATGCATTACCATCATGCAACCAACTTTGAGGGAAATTGTCATGGAACCTTGCCAATGGGCACAACAGAGTGAGTCGGAGCAGCATTATCACGATACCGAGTGGGGCGTGCCGACATTTGATGATCAAGCGATCTTTGAGTTCATTTGTTTAGAGGGCGCGCAAGCAGGATTAAGTTGGCGGCTGATTTTAGAAAAGCGTTCCGCGTATCGCGCCGCTTTTTCTGATTTCGATTTCTATCAACTGGCAAACGTGGCTGAGCCGAATATTGCTGAGATCATGGCCAACCACGAGATTGTCCGTAATCGCTTGAAAGTGGCGTCTGTGTTTACCAATGCGCAAGCGGCGGTGACGCTGGTGGAAGAGTATGGATCCTTGGCGAAGGCGCTGTGGCAGTTTACTGGCGGTGTACCGATCGTAAACCACCACCAATCGGATGCCGATGTCGCCACCGCGACCGACGAATCCCGTGCCATGAGTCGCTTTTTGAAAAAGCGTGGCTTTAAGTTTGTGGGCGAGACGATTTGCTATTCGCTGATGCAAGCGCTTGGCATGGTCAATGATCATGTCGTCACATGTCCGCGCTATCAACCCTGTTGCGGACTGGCTGACTCGGTAAAAGCCCCGCCTCAGAAATAACGACGGAATTGCCAGAAGCGTGCTTGCCAATTTGCGTGGAGAAAATACCAAGCTGAGATGCTCAAGTTAATTCAGCCATGCCTGAATGAACTGGCTGATAGCGCCGATCGCTGGCGCGAATAAACAGRGCACGGCCAAGACCACGAGAACAATAATGCGGCGGGGCGACTTGGCAATCTCCTGCGCGGCTCGGACAGTAAACCAATTATCCGAACCGACCAAGTATGCGCTCTCTTGGGAGCGATTGTCTTTTTTCTCATATTTAATCATGGGCTAATTTTTTTGGGACGTGGATACGATCAAATACTACTTTACTACCGCGACGGTTGGGCAGGGGGAGTGGGGTGATGTTGACTACCCGACCGCCGAGCAGGTAGGGAAAAAACGCGTCCGATTGCTCAGAAGTAAAGGCGAAATACAGTGTGACTGGGTGAGCGTAGATACGTTGAGTGGCGAGTAGCCCAAACAGTGCATGTTCGGTGTGATGATAGCCATTTAGCCAGTCGAACTGCTTATTAGTGTGTGGGTTTAGGCCTACGCCACCGTGGACCTTATCCACCCACGCATCAAGAAACTGCCAAGTGGTACTGGCCAAGCTTGCCTGCAATGAATCTTCCCCGACTAATTTGGCGATGATGAGCCCCTGATCCAGCTCGACCCATTGCCAAGAGTTGATGTAGTTTTCATCGTGATAGCCTTTCCAAGTGATTTGGGTACCTGCGTTAGCCCATTTGTCGCGCTTGGTGTTGGGGAGGTATGACATCAGCTCGGTGACGGGCAGCTCACGAGTCGCTTGGTTAAGAGTTTGTGCTAGGCAGTTTTGTACCTTTTGTTGATCCTCGTGAGTCAGTAAGTCACGATTGAGGAGCAGGTTCCACCAAGTTTTGACAGCATGGCCAAAGTCATTATGCTCATGTTCGGATAACATCGTGCCATTGTCATGTAATGCGCTGAAGACGCGACATTGCTTGAGATCTACATACTGATCGATGAGCGCATCAACCACCCATTGGCGGTACTGGCTTAACTGGATGTTCTCTTGTGGCGTACTAACCGAGCTGACTAGGTTCAAATAGGCCGTGAGTTGATCGAGTTGTGCGACTAGCTCGCGTTGTGGAGTGCTAGACGTCGAGCGTGGCCACCAGTTCAAAGCCTTGTTCTCTGGATCGTAGTAGCGCTTAAACAGGGTATCGATTTCTTGAAGTAGGATGTGGTGCACGGCCGCATCGCGAGTGAGGTAATCATACATGGCTAGGCCTAATAGAGCATAAGCCGCATCTTGCGCGGAGGCAGGTTCTTCGCTGACCTTATTATTAATGTCTACGTAAAGCGCAAACCCTCCTTGTGGTAGTCTCATCTTTAACAGTTCTTGAACACCCGCCGAAGCGATAGAGAGGGCGTCGGGCTCCCCAGTAATATGGAACAAAGCCAGATAGGTGTAGATCTGACGAGACTGCATTCGAGTGTAACGCCGGCCTAACTTGTCTTTAGCTCTCACATCCACCAATTCCTGACACAGAGCCTCTGGTGAGGGCAGGCGGCCGTTGTCACAGCGAAAGGTTGGGAATCGTCCTCGTGGTGTGCCATAGGCATCGGGCTGCATCCAGTATTGACTAATCACTTGCGTGTGGTGCATCCAGTCATCTTGAGTCGGGTAAGAAAGTTGCGTTTTCGCGTCAGTGACTGTACTCATAAGAGCAAATAGCACGAGGATAACGTGGTACAAATAACGTAGGATCATAATGGATAAACCTTATCCGCAGAAGCAATGGTTTCTTGTCGATGGGCGACCATGATTTTAATGATGTTCAGCTCAGCGATATTGGCATTGATCTTTTGTTCGCTAAGTGTGTCAAGATGGCTGGTCGCTTCATCTAACAGCAGAATTTTTGGCTGAAGATACAGAGCACGCGCGAGCAGTAAGCGTTGCCTCTGGCCCCCGCTGAGTAAGGCGCCCATGTCGCTGATCAGAGTGTCATATCCGAGTGGTAATTTTTTGATTTCATTATCAATATAGGCTAGCTGAGCGGCTTTCACCATCTGTTCGCGCGGTTTTATGACGGCTTTTTTCAATTAAGGTTAATTCTTGGCGAATATTGTCGTTAGACAGAGCGTATTTCTCTTTCAGTACCACTTTATCCATTTGTATTTTTTCTTTTGTGTCATTGAGTAATGACAACAGCTTGGTGTATTTCGAGTTGCCATATTGGTCGTACTCATCACTGGTTATAAACAGTAACGACTGCCCTTTATCCACCAGATTACCATTGTCAAAATTAAAGCCACTAATACTGCCAGTTGCATTGCTGGTAATAGTGATGATGCCATTGCTATAGGTAAGTTCACCGTCAGCGTTGATCACTCTAGGTAATTCAATAATAAACAACGAAATCGCGAGAATAATAAAGACAACTAAGCTTATAAAAATACCTAATCTGATATTCTTATTTCCAACCGTTAATGGACTTCCATACAGAGAATTTAACTGGTTTCTTTTTTTTCTAGGTACTCTTCTCTGAACAAAATTATTATTT
>NZ_MUFL01000118.1:0-6854 GCF_001995355.1 Salinivibrio sp. PR919
TCCAAATAGTAAGTGATTGAGTTGGCGTTCATCTCTTTACTGATTAGCTGAACGTTCTCCTCACGAATGATTTCCATCACGTCATAGCTGACGCGGTCRACATGGCCAACCATTGATTGATCAAAGATATGCAGTGCTAGCACTTTATCACGACCTGCAATGATCTCGATTTCATTGTCTTTCGGGCGATATTTGTGGGAAATCACCGTACCTGGATGATCGGGTTCGAAGGTATTTTTCACCACCAGTTCGATGCCAACTGCACGCATTCCCGATGCGGCATTAGGGTGAATCGCTTCCATCCCCAAGTTGGCAAGCTGATCAGCCACGTCGTAGTTGCTCAAGCCCATCGGCTGGACGCGTTCTGGACCGACGATACGCGGGTCAGCACTGCTTAAATGATACTCTTTGTGGATCACCGCGCTGCTTGCTTTGGTCAATACCGCAATACGACTGAACGTCATTTCGCTATAGCCGCGATCGTATGTTTTCATCAAACCTTCATCGCAGTATACGTAGCCGGTAACGATGGGCAGCTCATTGCTGAGATCGATATCTTCCATAGCACGCGCAATCACGGTGTTTAAATCACCTTGTGCTTCGTCGGGGTTGTCCCAGCCAGAAAGGTCAACAAACCGTGAGTTAATTCCCACGCTCTCAAGCAAAAGAGAAGAGTTGTGCGCACTGTGAGCTTCACCAATTGACGAGAGGAACTCGCGCACTTGGGGCAAATAGCTTTCTAGAGAAAACTGCCCATAGTTACAGGTTTCGAGAATACCTTCGATGCAGCTGTGCGCTTTCTCCATACGCTGACGAATGAAGTTGTCTGCACGCTCGCGGTAAACGGGGTCAGGGAACATGTTGCTGTTAATAAGCAGCATACGTTGTTCCAGCTCTTCCATAGCATCGCGCCACTTCGGGTTATTGGCGGCGAGTAGGCGATAGATACCCGGCTTGCCAGAACGCTTACACTCCAGCAGTGCATCCGTGATGCCAGCATAAGCAGAAACCACAAAAATTCGGTTATAAGGGTTAGACGGGTACAAAAAGATATTATCCATGACAGCGTCGAACGCTGACATTGATGTACCGCCGATCTTTTCAACGGTATGATTCATGTGAGCTCCTTGTGGGCTTTTATGAATTGAAGTCGTCGATTGGGTTTACAGGGGCAGCATCCCGCTGCCCCAAGACGGTTAATCGACCAGAGGGTAAACACCGTTTTCGTCATGTGTCTCTTGCCCAGTAATCGGTGGGTTAAAGACACAGGCCATGACCATATCAACACCTTTATTTGCGCGAAGCTGGTGCTCGTCATGTTTGTCAAGAATGTACAGTGTGCCAGGTTTGATTGGATACACTTTACCGTCGTCGGTCGTTTCAATCTCACCTTCACCTGACATGCAATACACAGACTCTAAGTGATTCTGGTAATGGATATGCGTGTCAGTATTGGCGTAAATGGTGGTAATGTGGAACGAAAAGCCCATGTTGTCATCGCGCAACAACATACGGACACTTTCCCAATTTTCAGCCACTACGCGGCGTTCACTGTTTTGGCATTCTTCTAATGTGCGAACAATCATGTCAATCCTTTATACGTCTGTTTGTTAATGGGTGAGCGCTTTGAATTAAGACGCTTTTTTCAATTTGTCTTTTTTGTATTGCTCAACCGACTTAACAAAAATCTGCAGGCCTTTCTCCATTTCAGCTTCGCTGACTGTCAATGGGGAGAAGAATTTGATCACTTCATCATCAGGGCCAGCTGTTTCGATGATCATACCGTGCTCAAAACAAAGGCTTGTGATGGCATCAGAGATATCACCATTTTTACATGCGATACCCTGCATCAGGCCACGACCTTTGATGGTGTCGAACAGGTCACCATTTTTCGCTAAGACGTCTTTCAACACTTTATTGAGTTGATCAGCACGCGCTTGGATATGAGTTTGGAACTGATCATCTAGCCAGTAAGTTTCAATCGCTTCTGCAGCTGTCACAAATGCATGGCTGTTACCACGGAATGTACCGTTATGTTCGCCAGGTGCCCATTGATCCAGCTCAGGTTTCAGCAGAACCAGTGCCATTGGTAGGCCATAACCACCAATCGACTTCGACAAGGTCACGATATCTGGGTTGATACCTGATGGCTCAAAGCTAAAGAAAGTACCAGTACGACCACAGCCAGCTTGAATATCATCGACGATCATCAAGATGCCATGTTCTTTACAGATGCTTTCTAGGCGTTGCAGCCATTCATTGGAAGCTGCATTGAGACCACCTTCACCTTGAACGACTTCAAGCAAGACTGCGGMGGGTTTATCTCCACCTGTTAGACCGCTTGAGGCATCGTTTAGCATGGTTTCGAACAGTGTGAGACCGTCAACATCGGCATAGCCGTCATACGGAATACGTGTTACCGCGTTATTCACTGGCATACCGCCACCACCGCGATGGTGATGATTACCGGTCACAGCGAGTGCGCCATAGGTACAGCCGTGGAAGCCGTTCGTAAATGAAACGATGTTCGGACGACCTGTCACTTTTCGTGCCAGCTTCATCGCCGCTTCAACAGCGTTTGTACCGGTTGGACCGGTGAACTGGAGTTTGTAGTCCAAGTTACGTGGTGCCAAGATGTGCTCTTTAAATACCTCGAGAAAGCGTGCTTTTGCACCGGTGTGCATATCCAAGCCGTGGGTAATGCCATCTTTCTCGATGTACTCAATCAGCGCTTTTTTTAGCGTCGGGTTGTTGTGTCCATAGTTAAGCGAACCGGCGCCAGCAAGAAAATCGAGGTAGCGCTTGCCGTCAACGCCCGTGATCCAACAGCCCTTCGCGCTTTCAAACACGACGGGGAAGTTGTTAGCGTAACATTGAACATTTGACTCCTGCGATTTAAAGATATCCATAACTCATCCTGTTATTTTTTGAGTGGAATTCGGAAAAGGTATTCGGTGTCATGTTCACCGTTAAAGTGCTCTTGTTCATCAAGGAACACTGAGCGCTGACCACCTGTACCGTAGAGGCGGTCTACCTTTTTGAACAGCGCCCAAGAACCAGCGTTGTCTTCAGTGATTGTGGTTTCAATGAATCGGATGTCTTGTGACACTTTGCGCGCTAGTAACGCTTCGACCATTGATAGGGCAAGCCCTTCTCCACGTGCTTTGGGCGATACGGCTACCTGCCACACAAAAAATGTGTCTGGTTGCTCTGGACGAATGTAGCCAGAGACGAAGCCGTGAATGTCGCCGTCACGCTCTGCCACAACACAGGTCTCTTTGAAGTGCGTTGCCTGTAAGAAGTTGCAGTAGGCGGAGTTCACATCCAACGGAGGGCACTGAGTGATTAATCGATAGATGTCGCCACCATCACGAATTGATGGCTTACGAAACACAAACCGCGTGCTCGGTTTTATCTGTTTACGGTCAAGGACTTCGTTTTCAAGAACTGCCGTATCTGTCGTTTTTGATCGCCACATAATTGTTTTGTGCTCTAACGAATTCGTTATACATAATAGGCGATGGATTTTGTTTATCAACCCCGGGTTGCGCTAATCGGTTTGTCACTACAGTTTAAATATATGATATTTATGAGATTTTTTAATGTTAAATTTTTTATTAATCACAATGCTTTGATGCGTAACATTTACTGGCCTAAATGTATTGACGATTCTCAATCTGGTGTGACTCATGCCACAAAGATGGGAGGAGCGGCTTGGACTTCGTCTCAGTTGGAGTTGAGTGAGGTGAAAGGGTTGGCTATTAAAAATAGACACAAAATAGATTTTAATAGACAAAAAGCCTAGTCACCTTTGCTGCTTGTGAATCTAATAGGGTGACTAGGCGGATTGAGGCGACTGGCTAAGGAATTCGCGATATTGTCTGTCTTCTTTGACGACGTGGTGTACCCACCAGTAACGCAAAAACTTGAAAAAGACTGAAGGGTACAGTTCAGGATCCGCCTGGCATTGCAGTAACACATAATGTGCTTGCCGTGATAAACGTTCATGGATGGCTGCATGTTGTTTGTATTTGGGGTAGGCGAGATCGTGAAGAATGTCTTCTTCTAGCTGGAAGTGGGACACAATGTAGTCTCGAAACCGCTGGGCGAGATCATCAAAATCTCCTTTTTCACCATCGGCATGATGGTACGCGATAGCCTCATAGGTGTCATTGATGATAGCCAGTAATTGCTTGTTGCTGGCATCGAGTTCTGAGTGCCCCACAGAGTATTTGTCCTGCCAACGAATAAACTTTCTGTCTTTGCTCTTTGCTGTCGCTTGTTCAGGCGTAACAGGGGGTGCTGTTGTATCAATTGTCGGGCTTGTGTCCGAAATGTTTTCGATTTTCTCCTGCTCTTCTTCAGTGAAGACAATGGCCCCATTGTGCTCAAAATCGGTCGATTTAGCTGGATCGGCCTGATACATCTCAAAGTAGTATTTTGGTGGCTTTTTGGATTTGGTATCTTTGGCTAGCTGTTGAACGCGATTTTCGAGGTCTTGTTTTCTAACTGGCTTGACCATGAATGCGTCAACATCATAGCGGATGCATTCGCTTATCACTGATTGGGAGGCATTTGCGGTGAGAATGATGATCGGGACATCGTGCTGTAGGTGGTAGCGACCACTACGGATAAGCCTAAGCATCTCCAAGCCATCGATAGGCTCCATCTGTAGGTCAGTGATAATTAAGCTAGGTTGTTCGTGAAAGGCCCTTGATATAGCTTCAGCACCATCGGCCGCCGTGATAACGGATTTGATCCCTAGCGCTTGTGCCATCAAACTTATGGTATCTCGAATCATCTCATGATCATCTACCACTAAACACCGAGATAGCATACTCCCTCCTGCCAAAGCGCTAACTGTTTTAAAAGCATAGTAAATGGCGAGTTTTGCTGCTGAGTGATTTGTAGAATTTTTTATACGTTTTTGCGGGGAGTGAGAGATTACGCATACAAAAAAAGGCGCCTAAAAGGCGCCTTTTCTTCTTAAATCTGGTTTAGCTTACAGGCGAGTTACGTTCGCTGCCTGTGGGCCTTTTTGACCTTGCTCGATATCGAACTCAACCTGTTGGCCTTCTGCTAGAGTGCGGAAGCCTTCACCAACGATGGCGCGGAAGTGAACGAATACGTCTGGACCGTTCTCTTGCTGGATAAAACCGAAACCTTTTTCTTCGTTAAACCACTTAACGGTACCATTAGCTTTAGACATGATGTCTCCTGAATATATTAACTAGGTGTAGCAGTGACGCGAGTGCCATTAATCGTTCTATGGGCAAATGTAGCGAATATCTTCAGGACAACTAACTTTCCAGCCAAACGGTAGGGTGTTTCGATGTTTCTATATTCAATTGCTGCATAAATTTCCGATTAGCGAAGCCGCTTAACAGCTCCAAGAGGACTACGCGTAATTTGCGCGTCAGTTTACTGTTGGCTGTGACGATAGTCGCCTTTCAGCTTTCAGTAACGTCAACCAACACGGTTGAACATTAGCGAGAATACACGCAAAAGAATGTGAGGTAAATCTCTTTTCGCACTTTATATCCGGTTTATTTTGAGTGAATGATTGAAAGTGAGATCAAGCGCCGAGATTTTTGTCAGAATTAAGCAAATCAATGGCGAAAATCGCGTCCTGTATTGGGACGGATGTCAAAGATGCTATCGGGCGCTGTCTTTTTTCATCGACATTGACGTACTCTTAATGCTTTCTACGAGTAGCAGCGTGTTGCTGTTTGTCGATCCTCTACTGATAGGAACTCCAATGAACGAAATGGTCTCTCTTACTAGCGCGTTTAGCGTTTGGATTGTACTCGCAATCCTAGTGATTGTTTTCTTGCGTGGCTCGGTAAAGTTTGTTCCGCAAAACACCGCCTATGTGATTGAGCGTTTTGGTAAATATTACAAAACGATGGAAGCGGGTTTGAACTTTATTGTGCCTTTTATCGACCGTCTAGCCTATGAACGTACGCTAAAAGAGCAAGCGTTCGATGTGCCGAGTCAGTCGGCCATTACCCGAGACAACATCTCTCTAGTCGTAGATGGCGTGCTTTATATCAAAGTGCTGGATCCTTACAAAGCTTGCTACGGTGTCGATGACTATATCTACTCCGTGACCCAACTGGCGCAAACCACAATGCGTAGTGAAGTGGGTAAGATGGAACTAGATAAGACCTTCGAAGAGCGTGAAAGCCTTAATACGGCAATCGTCTCGGCGATTAACGAAGCCGCTCAGCCTTGGGGCGTACAAGTCCTTCGCTATGAAATTAAAGATATTGATCCGCCGCGTTCCGTATTGGATGCGATGGAGCGTCAAATGAAAGCCGAACGTGAAAAACGTGCGGTGATCCTTGAGTCAGAAGGGGCACGTCAGTCGGATATCAACGTTGCAGAAGGGCAAAAACAAGCACGGGTACTTGCTGCAGAAGCGGAAAAGTCTGAGCAGATCTTGAAAGCGGAAGGGGAAGCGAAAGCGATTATCGCGGTCGCGGAAGCACAAGCTGAAGCGCTTGAAATTGTCGGTTCACGAGCGATCACGGAAGAGGGCCAGAAAGCCATCCAATTAGACTTGGCAGAAAAAGCCATCAGTGCCAAAGAAGCGATCGCGAAAGAGTCTTCTGTCGTATTGCTTCCTGAGTCGGGGACCGGTGCAGCGAGTACGGTTGCTGAAGCGATGACCATCATTCAAACACTGAACAAAGTGAAAGGCTAATATGCACAACTGGTTTACCACCCATCTAGCTGAGATGACGATGGTTATCGGGCTGTTACTGCTCGTAGTCGAAGTGTGGTTGCTTGGCTTATCAACCATCGTATTGCTGGCAACAGGGGTTGCTGCGGTGCTGGCGGGTCTTTTGGCG
>NZ_MUFL01000119.1:0-6757 GCF_001995355.1 Salinivibrio sp. PR919
GGCACGGCTCACCAGTTTGTGATTAAGAATGCGCCACGCGGTACGGTATGGCTACAAACATATCGTGGTCAAGGTGACGTTGAGTTATATACGGCGGTTGGCCGTCCAGCGAGCGCCGAAGATCATGACTGTGCGTCCACTAACGCAGGTAACGAGGAATACTGCGGTTTTAGTGAAATTCAGGGCATGGATCTGTATGTCACTGTCACCAGCACGGTGGACTACTCCACAAACGTGATCGCACGCCTTGATGACCGTGGTATCGAGCAAAACCGCTGCAGCAACGTCCCTAGCTGGGGAACTTACAACTATTACTACTCCGGCGTCAGCGTTCAATATCAAGGGCATCTGTTCCAAGCGACGCAAGATAACTGGGGCATTGATCCATTCTCGAACCAATGGGTTTGGCAATATCAAGGAAGCTGCCAAGGTTAGTATTACTGTCTTGTGATTGGCGGCTAGCCACGGCTGGCCGCTTTTTTATGAGAGTTTCGCACACCATTTCCTCACGACTGTGATCACGCCACGAYTCTGCCCTCTCCCTGAAAGTGACATTCGCATTACTGCTTCTTTACATCTATGTTAATGATTATTGGCAATAATCAGATAATTGGGCAGATTGAATGCATCTGACGACTTTTTCTAACACATTTCGCGCCAAGCTTGTGGTGCTGCTGTTCTTATTGTGTCCCCCGCTCGTTTGGGCCGCGCAAGCCAATGCTGAGAACATTCAGTATCCTAGTATGATCATGGGACTCCTCGGTGGGCTGGCGCTGTTTCTCTATGGTATGGACAAGATGTCTAATGCCCTAAAAAACGCCGCCGGTAGCCGCTTAAAAACCTTGCTCGCCAAACTGACCACCAATCGCGTCGCCGGCGTGCTCACCGGTGCCGGCATTACTGCGACGATTCAATCGTCTTCTGTCACCACCGTTTTGTTGATTGGCTTTATTTCAGCAGGCCTGATGTCACTTGCCCAAGCGACCGGGGTCATTATGGGTGCCAATATTGGTACCACAATTACCGCACAAATTGTTGCCTTTAAGATCACCAAAGCAGCGTACGTGATGGTCGCTGCGGGCTTTCTCACTCAGTTTATCGCCAAAGCCGACCAAGCCAAACACTACGGCAATATGCTGTTCGGCCTAGGTTTGATTTTTCTGGGTATGAATGTGATGAGCGATGCCATGTCACCGCTGCGAGATTATCAGCCCTTTATCGACGCGATGGCTACCATGGACAACCCTCTACTCGCGATCTTACTTGCGGCTCTGTTCACCGCATTAGTTCAGTCGTCCTCAGCAACAACCGGGATCGTGATTGTCCTTGCAGGACAAGGTTTTATTTCACTGGAAAGCGGTATTGCCCTTGCGATGGGCGCCAATGTGGGTACCTGCGTGACAGCACTTCTCGCCGCTATCGGAAAATCTCGAGAAGCCAAACAAACCGCTAGCATTCATGTTCTTTTTAATATCATCGGCGTCATGATTTGGCTGCCATTGATCTCGCTATTAAGTGATTGGAGCGTCGCGCTCTCCCCAGCTTATCCCCAACTGACAGGGGTCGATCGTTTGGGCGCTGAACTGCCGCGGCAGATTGCCAACGCCAATACATTATTTAATGTAGTCAACACACTGGTTATGTTGCCTTTCGCCGGTGGGTTTGTTTGGCTAGCGAAAAAAATTGTGCCGCGCTCGAAAAAGCCACTCAGTAGCGAAAAGCCTATCATTACCCCTAAATATCTGGCGAAAGAGTTATTGATGACACCAGATATCGCGATGGATCAGGCGCAACTTGAGATTGGCCGTATTGGACGGCGGGTTTGTAATATGATGAATACCCTGCCGCCACTCACCTCTAAACTGGCAAGCCAACCACAACGCGATGCAGCGATCGCCGCATTAAAACAAATTGATGAAATCGAAAATCAAGTCGATGCCTTGCACGGGCGTATTCTGTTTTATTTAGGCAGGCTGCGTAAAGAGCCACTTAGTCACGCGCAAAGCCAACGTCAAATGGCGTTAATTAGCATGACCGACCAACTGGAAAGCATTGCGGATCTGATCACTAACACACTGATCCCAATAATGGAAAAATCCCTCAATGCGGATATCACCATCAGTAATAAGATGCGTACGACGCTGGATGCTATGCAAGATAAAGTGACTCACGCGCTGCTAGATTGTGTTAATGCGAYCCGACGAGGCGATGATAAGCGTGCCAAACAGGTCTTACATACGAAACGCGAGCTAAATGCACTGCTTGATAAAGTTCTCGCCCATCAGGCTGAGCGTCTGGTAGAAGATGATGCCAATCGCTTACAGCTATTTAGCATTGAGATGGAGTGGACCGAGTCGCTCAAACGTGTTTATACCGTTACCAAACGGATCGCGAAGTTGCATCTGCGCGAGAAAGAAGCCTAGTGCCATATTTTCTGGGGAATATTGGTGCAAAAATAGCAATATAAACAAAGAAAACGGAACCAAGCCCTAACTTTTGGGCTTTATAACCCATCCATATCGGTAAAATCGTTATAACGGCTCCGCCTAATTATATCTAGGAGCCTGAAATGTATACATTATTCCCTTCCCGACCTAAACCTTTATCAGCACTGATGGCCCTCGCCGCATTCAGCAGCACCAGTGCATGGGCTGATGTTCAATGTAACATTGCCGATTTAGCGGCCAGCAACACGCCACTCCAAGTCATTATGAGTGCTGAACGCAGTTGCTTTACCAGCTGGTATGACACCACGTCCATTCGATACAGCAACGTATACCAAGAAACTTTTGTAAGCAAAGTGGCACAGCGTTTATCGCAGACCATTGCCCATTATCAGGGGGAGGACGACCAAGCCCGCCAAATTGCTAACTTAGCTGAGTATGTACGTGCCGCCTACTATGTTCGCTTCTATGGTGACAAGGCGAGTCCTGACTATTCTGATTCGCTAGATGATCGTCTTGCGGATGCCATTAATCGTTTCTTACGCTCGCCTTACGCCACGGCAAAGGGCAGCGCCCAAACCGATGCTTTACATGGTTTAACGCTGATGGCCGACAGCATCAAGCGCTTGCCGCAAACCCTAGACCTACAAATTCAACTGCTTGAAAATCTGAAACAAGACCGCTTAGACGAACGCCGTTACGCAGATGCACTCAATAACCTTTTCCGCGCCATGGCGGGCCACCAATCTCGTCAAGCCTTTTACGATGTGCTCGCTGCTGATCTTTCCTTGATTGACCGCCTTTACCAATTCGTCGTTAATCACCCGCAGCTCTCTAACAGCGACCACGGGGCGTTATTGGTATCAAACACGGTCCGCGAAATGGGACGGCTATTGATGGCCCCCCAAGCCAGCGTGCGAGATCGTGTGATTAGCCATTATCGTGATCTATTACCCCGTTTCCCGCTGGGCGGAAAAAATGACGCTGTTTGGGTGGGCATGGTAGAAATGGTGGATGCTTATGCGCCCGATAAGATTGCCGAATTAGGTTTGTCTGATGCCAAAGCCACGCTGGAAGCCAAAGTAATGCCTTATCGTCACCAATGTGACGGTCCGGCGATCATTCGTTCACAAAGCATGACGCAAGCGCAATCGCAACAGGCATGTGAAAGCCTGCACAACAAAGAAGTGGCTTTCCATCAAACCGTTAACTCAGGTTATCAAGCGGTCGCCGACGATCGGAATGACAGCGTTGAAGTCGTAGTGTTTGATAACCCTTCCGACTACAAAACCTATTCCTCGTTTTTGTTTGGTAACTCGACGGATAATGGTGGTCAATATTTAGAAGGAAACCCTGCCGACCCAGACAACCAAGCCCGTTTTATTGCTTACCGTAATGATAATGGCCAATCGCTTTCCATTTGGAACCTTGAACACGAGTACGTTCACTATCTGGATGGCCGCTTTAATATGTACGGCGACTTCAATGACGTGCTTCGTCACGGTCATACCGTCTGGTGGCTTGAAGGCTTTGCGGAGTATATGGCCCATGGTGATGACTATGCCGAAGCAATACGCTTGGGCAAAGAAGGCGGCTACTCGCTCAGTGACGTTTTTGCCACCACCTATCAGAATGATGTTAATCGCATCTATCGTTGGGGCTATTTGGCGGTACGCTTCTTGTTTGAAAAGCACCCAGAGGCTGTGGAAACTTTGCTTGATGCGGGTCGCACCGGGAAATTCGAGCAGTGGGCAAATTTAGTCAAAGACTATGGCCATCGTTATGACCAAGAGTTTGCGCAGTGGCTGACCACCTTAGAAGACACCGATGGCAGTGAACCACCGCGTCCAGACCCTGATCCCGAGCCCAAGCCAGAACCAGAAGTAACGACACTGTCTCTCGGTCAAACCGTTACCATTAGTGGGCAAGCATATAGTGAGCACCTGTATCAAATTGACCTAGCCCAATCTGCCAGTGCGCTGACATTTAGTATCGAAGGACAGGGCAACGCGGATCTGTACGTGGCGAAAGGCCGTCAAGCGCACTATTACGATTTTGACGCTACCGAGTGGAACCAAACCAGTAATGAAACCGTGACGCTTAATGATGTGAAACCAGGTCGTTATACCTTAAGTGTCACAGGGCGCGGTGACTTTACCGATGTCACTGTCAAAGTGAATGCTGAGGGCCAAGTACAACCCGACCCAACCCCAGAACCACAGCCAGAAACACCGGCTGGCACCGATGACTTGCGCCCGACGCAACTTAACGTTGCTAGCCCGAACAGTATTAGCGTTTATCAACGCCGCTATCTCTATGCCGATGTGCCAGAAGGCGCCACCAAGGCGCAAGTGTGGGTCATGGCGGATGGTGACGCGGGGGATCTGAGCGTATTCGCTGCCGAGGACTATTGGCCAACGCAAGCACAAAACCAAGCAGCCTCAGACGCACCGGGCAGCAACCAGTACATCGAAGTCGACTTGAGTGACCAGCAGCGTCTGCACTTACTACTTGCAGGTGACGGAAGCCGTAGCCAAACCGATGTGCGTGTTTATTTTCGTTAAGCGTTAAGCGTTAAGCGTTAAGCGTTAAGCGTTAAGCGTTAAGCGTTAAGCGTTAAGCGTTAAGCGTTAAGCGTTAAGCGTTAAGCGTTAAGCACCATGTTATTAAGCGCCACCGCCGAGTGGCGCTTTTTTTGATAGCCATAGAAAGGGTAAAAAAGCATAGAAAGAGGAAAAATACTCGAGGGATGATTGCTGTTTTCTCTCCCATCCAGACTGAGATAATGCCTTGATGACTACCTTTGTCACGACATGCACAAATAATAAGGAGAAACCATGACCGAATGGGAAAAAATGTGCCAAGGACTTGTGTTTGATGACAGCGATGGCTCCATTGATATCCGGCGGGACCACGCCACACGAACCTTGCAAGCATTCAACCAAAGCGTAGAGACGGCAACAAGAAAGCAACTGCTCAACACGTTATTACACACTATCGGCGAGGGTTCGGTGATCCAACCGCCGTTTTATTGTGAGTTTGGCGAAACCATACAGATTGGTAGTAACACCTTTATCAACATGAATGCCACTATGCTGGATGGGGCCCCGATCACGATTGGCAACCATGTGCTGATTGGCCCCAATACCCAATTTTACACCGCAACCCACTCTCTTGATTATCGAAGCCGGCGCGCTTGGGAGACCTGGTGTAAACCGATTGTGGTCGAAGACGATGTATGGATTGGCGGTAATGTGGTGATCTGTCAAGGCGTCACCATCGGCGCACGCAGCGTCATTGCCGCCAATGCGGTGGTGAAACACGACGTGCCACCTGACAGCCTGTACGGTGGCACACCTGCACACTTAATAAAGTCGCTTAATCACCACGATTAATCAATATTGCGCCAGCCACTTGGCGCATTAAACCCCCAGCGAGCAAACTCGGCCCCACTGTATATGGCGCGTCCTTGTTTGCCATGAATCACCGAAATAGAGGACGCCTCTTCGCCAGCCAGTATTCGATTGACAAATTCTCCCGCCTGAATGCCTTGCGATTCACCAAATAACACTACCCCTCCTGCGGTTTGGCCTTTGCCCACTGAAAAGTCCCAGAAGCCAAATAAAGGGATCGCACTATGTTGGTTGGTCCATGTTAATACCTTATCCGGATCGACGACATTGCCATCGCTATCACGGATAATTTGATAGAGGCCCACAATGATGATGTCATAGCCATCGCTGTCTTTGACTGAGGCTTTCCACGCGTCAAACGTCTCATGGTTTTCAATCGTGGCATCAATCCCCAGTTTACTCTTCAAACTTTGATATTGGTTACTGATATGGTCAGTGGCGATGGTCGCGGTCGTCCCTGCATCAAACATGATTTTGACGATAAGTTTGTCTTTACCCAACATTTGCCCAATCTCTCGCATACTGCGCGCAAATAGCGGGCGTTCGAGCACACCGGTTACTCTCGCCTTACCGCTATATTTGGCCATCAACCGACGTGGGTTAGAATTGATACCTAAAAATACAATATCAATGTCCTCATTTTGTAAACGCGGTAACATATAGCCCAACGCATTATCGTCGCCCAGTACCACCACATCTGGCGCAATCTGTTGGTACATAGCGAAGGCTTTGTCAGCTTGACTGTCATAATCGGCTTTCGGTAAACGTTTAGTGTCCATCTCAAAGGTATGTAAGGTCACATCATCGCCAAGCGTACTTTCGAGCCCACGAATGTAGCTTTCATCCCAGCCATATTCTTTGTGATAGCTCTCAATCAACAGGACGTCGGCAGCCCATAAA
>NZ_MUFL01000012.1:0-55986 GCF_001995355.1 Salinivibrio sp. PR919
GCGTCGACCCTTACGGTGAGCTCACTCGCCAGCTGCGCAATCAACTCAATCAACATAAGGTTGAATTGGTTGCACCAGCCAATACAGTGACCAATATTCACCTGCTTGGCGAAAGCAATAGCGAACAAACCCTATCGCTTTACCAAAACAGCCGTGTCGCAGAGAAAGAGTTCCGCTACGTCGCTCGCTACCGGGTGACTGTGCCGCAAAAAGGCAGTTATACTTTTTCAACCACGCTAAGTCGTAACTTCCTCGATAACCCGCTGACTGCATTGGCTAAATCGGTCGAGCAAGACAAGCTGGTTGCGGAGATGCGGACCGAAGCAACACGCCAGATTATGCGTCAACTCTCACAGCTTAAAGGTGATATTGCCGAATTTGAGCGCCGTGAGGCTGAACAAGCAGCGTTGGAACAGCTTGAACAAGGTGAGCGTCCAACCAAGCCAGAAATCATTATTGAAACGCGTCAGACTGAGACTGATACCGCGCAATGATGAGAACCTATCCAGAACAATTGGCGCAGCAGCTCAAGCAGCCACTGCGCCAAACCTATCTCGTGTTTGGCTCTGATCCTCTGCTTAAACTCGAATCACGCGATGCAATTTGTCGCTCCGCTCGAGAGCAAGGGTTTGAAGAGCATCATCGCTTTATCATTGATGCTCAGCTCAATTGGCAGGAGGTGATTGATTGTTGCCAAGCGCTGAGTTTGTTTTCTTCACGCCAGATTATCGAAATCACCTGCCCAGAAAACGGCCTTAACACCACACAAGCCAAGCAATTGGCTGACATCGCGCAATGGCTTAATCCTGATATTTTATTGCTGGTGCAAGGCGAGCGTTTAAATAAAAAGCAAGAGTCTGCCAAGTGGTTCACCGCCTTGTCTCAGCATGGGCTCTATGTGGTGTGTAACACACCCGATGCCCGCCAGCTGCCGCGTTTTATCGAGCAGCGCTGTCAAGGGCTGGGGCTTAAACCGGATCAACCGGCATTGCAGCTATTAGCGCAATGGCATGAAGGCAACTTACTGGCGTTGGTACAAAGCCTGCACATTCTGCAGTTGCTCTATCCGGACGGCGCCTTAACGCTCCCTCGCATTGAAAGCGCCCTGTCGCGCCATCATCATTTTACGCCTTTCCAACTTACCGATGCGTTATTAGAAGGAAAAGCGCAGCGCGCGCAGCGTATTTTGGAGCAGCTCTATGCAGAAGGAAACGAGCCCACCTTGTTGCTACGATTGATCCAAAAAGAGCTCAAGCAGCTTTATGTGATTCATGAGCAAGGCCAACAAGGGCGGCCATTGAACAAAATATTCGACCAACTGCGGATCTGGCAAACACGCCGACCCATGATGATTGCCGCGCTGAATCGCTTAACGCGACCGCGTCTGACTCAACTTCTGCGGCAACTGGCTCAGCTCGAAATCGGTCTAAAAACCGATTACAGCAGCGATCCTTGGCCTGAATTGCACTATTTTTGCGCACTCATGTGCCAAATGCCTGAACCTCAGCCGCGCTAATGTGTCCAATTGGCAAGTGAGTGATATACTCGCTTGCCAGTAATCCAAACGGTAACCATAGAGGTCTCTTTTGCAAGCTACCGAGTTACAACAGTTTGTGGCCGATAAGGTCGATGATATGAAAGCCAGTGACATTGTGACACTGGATGTCCGTGACAAATCTTCCATTACCGATTTTATGGTGCTGTGCACCGGTAACTCCCGTCGCCATGTTGCTTCCATTGCAGAGCATGTGCGTGACGAAGCCCAAGCTATCAATATCGGCGCGATGGGCATGGAAGGCCAAGACGACAGCGAGTGGGTCGTGGTCGATTTGGGCGATGTGATGGTGCATGTGATGCAAGAAGAACAGCGCCAGCTCTATCAACTGGAAAAGCTCTGGAACTAATTGATGAAGATTCAGTTGATTGCCGTCGGCAATAAAATGCCGAAATGGGTCGAGCAAGGCTTCGCCGAGTACCAGCGTCGTTTTCCCAAAGATATGCCTTTAGAGCTGATTGAGATCCCCGCGGGAAAACGGGGCAAAAACGCCGACATTGCCCGCATTCTGCAAAAAGAAGGCGACGCTATGTTAGCCGCGGTCAACCGCGGTAGCCGTATCGTGACACTCGACATTCCCGGTAAACCATGGGATACCCCGCAATTGGCTGAACAGTTAGAGAAATGGAAGCTTGACGCTCGTGACGTGGCGATCTTAATTGGCGGGCCAGAGGGATTGGCACCAGAATGTAAGGCCGCTGCGGAACAAAGTTGGTCTTTATCGCCACTGACACTGCCCCATCCGCTGGTACGTATTGTCATGGCTGAGAGCCTTTATCGCGCGTGGAGCTTAACGACTAACCATCCTTACCATCGAGAATAATCACGGATGAAGCGCCAACGAAGTCAAATTCGCGACCATAGCGCCGAAGCGGCGCTGTTTGTCCGCCGAGCGATTGTCTGCTTCATCGGGATTATTGCCTTAGTCGGGATCTTGCTTACCAACCTCTATCACATTCAGGTCGTTGAACACCAAGATTATCAGACGCGCTCAAATGATAACCGGATTAAAGTGGTGCCTGTCGCGCCCAACCGCGGTCTTATCTATGATCGCAACGGCAAATTGCTCGCAGAAAACCGGCCGGTATATCATCTCGAAATCACCCCTGAACAAGTCGATGATATGCCCGCCACCTTGGCGCGCTTACAGTCATTACTGTCGCTGTCTGACAGTGATATCGACAACTTCCAAAAAGAACGTAGACGTTCGCGTCGCTTTAATGCGGTGCCGCTAAAGACCCAGTTAACCGATAAAGAGGTCGCCATCTTTTCTGCCCACCAGCACCAATTTTCCGGGGTGGAAATCAAGGCGTATCTAAAACGCCACTACCCTTACGGCGATGCGCTGACCCATGTGCTGGGTTACGTTGCAAAAATCAACGACCGTGATATCGCCAAGCTGCGTCAAAAAGATGTGCTCAATAACTATCGCGCGACGCGTGACATCGGCAAACTCGGCATAGAAAAATATTACGAGCCCGTGTTGCATGGTAAAGCGGGCTATCAAGAAGTCGAGGTGAATAGCCGAGGTCGAATCATCCGCACCTTAAAATATGTGCCACCCGTGCCGGGTAAGGATTTGATCCTCAATCTCGATATTGATTTACAACTTTATATCCGTGGCATCCTAGGCGATCGCCGTGGCGCTGTGGTTGTGCTCGATCCGAAAACATCTGGCGTTTTAGCCATGGTATCGACCCCCAGCTATGACCCGAACCTTTTTGTTCACGGCATTTCCAGCACCCAATACAGTGCCCTGCTTAATGATAGAGACAGACCATTGGTAAACCGTGCGACATTAGGCATCTATCCGCCGGCGTCGACGGTGAAGCCCTTTATTGCTGTCGCTGCACTGGAAGAAGGGATTATTACCACCAAGACGACCCGCAACGATCCCGGTTATTGGCGGATCCCCAACTCTAACACTCGCCCTTTCCGTGACTGGCTTCCATGGGGGCATGGCCGCGTAAATATTGTCCAATCGATTGAAGAGTCGGTGGATACCTTCTTCTACCAAATCGCCTATGACATGGGCATTGATAAGCTCTCGTCTTGGATGGAGAAGTTCGGCTTCGGCCAATACACTGGCATAGATATCCAAGAAGAAAGCAGCGCCAATATGCCTAACCGAGAATGGAAAATGAGCCGCCACCGCCAACCTTGGTACAAAGGGGACACCATTCCTGTCGGCATAGGTCAGGGCTACTGGACGGCGACCCCAATGCAGATAGCGAAAGCACTCACGGTAGTATTGAACCGCGGCGAAGTCAAAGCGCCTAAATTACTGATGCTGTCGCGCGATGAAGACGGTATGCATAAACCCAAGCCAGAACCTTATCCTCCGATACAAGGAGTAAGCGATAAGTATTGGGACGTCGCCCTTGAAGGGATGCGATTGGTTAATCATGGTCGTAAAGGTACCGCTAGACGCTCGTTCCGCACCGCAAAGTATGTCTCTGGCGGGAAGTCCGGTACCGCGCAAGTGTTCGGTTTGGGCGAAGATGAAGAATACAACGCCGACGAGATTGCTGAGCACTTACGCGATCATGCGCTTTACATTGGCTTTGCTCCCTTTGAACATCCCAAGGTGGCAGTCTCTATGGTATTAGAAAACGCCGGAGGCGGGTCAAGCAACGGTGCGCCCATCGCCCGTCGTATTTTTGATCATATCTTGATTGAAAAAGACGCTGAAGAGAACAAAGAGGCAAAACAATGAGTTCTTTAGCCCAAGTAAGCAGTAAGCGCTCGTTATTCGATCGCTTGCACCTCGACTTGCCCTTGCTCATTGGCATTTTATTACTGATGGGCTTTGGTCTTGTCGTTATGTACAGTGCCAGTGGCCAAAGTATGGCAATGATGGAACGCCAAGCGGTTCGGATGCTGCTAGCCCTGTCGGTAATGTTTGCGCTGGCACAGGTGCCGCCACGCCATTACGAGTTTTGGTCGCCGTATTTATATGTGATTGGTGTGGCCCTACTGGCGGCGGTCTTACTCGTGGGTGAAACGGCAAAAGGCGCTCAGCGTTGGCTCGATCTTGGCGTGGTTACTTTCCAGCCTTCCGAAATAATCAAACTTGCTGTGCCTTTAATGCTGGCTCGTTTTATCGGTAAGGATCCGCTCCCGCCGAAGTTTACGACCTTGCTGATCGCGCTCTTTTTGTTGTTTATGCCCACCATTATGATCGCGAAGCAACCCGACTTAGGTACCTCTATTCTTATTGCCGCGTCAGGCGTCTTCGTACTCTTTCTCGCCGGGATCAGTTGGAAGCTGATTACCGCAGCTGTCGTTGCAATCGCGGGGTTTATTCCTGTGCTGTGGTTTTTCTTAATGCACGACTATCAGCGCACTCGCGTGCTCACGCTCTTTAATCCAGAGTCCGACCCACTGGGAGCGGGCTATCATATTATTCAATCTAAAATTGCAATTGGTTCCGGAGGGCTGGCCGGAAAAGGTTGGCTGCATGGCACACAATCGCAGCTCGAGTTTCTCCCTGAGCGCCATACCGACTTTATCTTTGCGGTCATTGCCGAAGAATGGGGATTAATTGGTGTATGTGCCCTGCTCGCCTTATACCTGTTTTTGATTGGGCGTGGACTGATGTTAGCCAGCCGAGCCCAAACTGCATTCGGCCGTATGATGGCCGGGAGTATCGTGCTCAGCTTTTTTGTTTATGTTTTTGTCAATATTGGTATGGTCAGCGGCATTTTGCCTGTGGTTGGGGTACCCTTACCTCTGATCAGCTATGGCGGTACCTCTATGGTGACCTTGATGGCTGGTTTTGGCATTCTCATGTCCATTCATACTCATCGAAAAATGCTATCTAGGGCTTAATAAACATGCGAGCGATTGTAATTCTTTTCGCCATGCTCCTGAGCGCGTGCAGTACGCAACAGGGCCGATATCAAATGGCTGACGACCAAGCACCCGAACGCCTTCCTGAGCAGGTGCACACTGATGATGCCCAGCCAAGGTATGAGCCTTATAGCTTAGCTGGCAACAAAGATTACACCTTAAATGGTCAACGCTACGAAATACTCCGTGAGCCTCGCGGTTACCAAGAGGCGGGTATTGCCTCTTGGTACGGCCAAAAATTCCACGGCCATAAAACCTCTAATGGCGAAGTGTATGACATGTATTCCATGTCTGCGGCGCACAAAACCTTGCCTTTGCCGAGCTACGTCGAAGTCACCAATCAAAATAACGGTAAGAAAGCGATTGTACGCGTCAACGATCGCGGCCCTTTCCATAACGAGCGCCTGATTGATCTCAGCTATGCGGCTGCAAAAAAGCTTGGTGTTTTGCAAACGGGTACCGCACCAGTCGCACTTCGTTTAATCTCCCCAGAGAAACCCGCGCAAGATGAGTGGCATTCGGCCCGTCATCATGCGTACTATGTCCAGTTGCTTGCATTGTCCGATGGCTTAAAAGCCAGCCAAAGTGCGGAACAATTAGCGAAAGCACACGGTCTACCTACCCACATTGCTCGCCGCGACCAAGTGTATCGTGTGCGTTTTGGTCCGTTTTACGACCGTGGCCAAGCTCAGCAAGCGATGCAAGTCGCTAAACAGCATCAACTGCCGGGCGCTTTTATCGTCACCGAAGCACTTGTTAATGACGACACATCTGTCACAAGTGCTAAAACAAACAATCAGTGAGTTAAAGGAATCGAGCCTGTCTCTCTGTGCCCAATTTGGTATAGTGAGCTTACAGTATCGACATCGATAACCGACAAAAGTACTAAAAATGATGAAAAAATCCGTTTCCCGCATGCGTACATTGCTATCTGCTGCGCTTTTCGTATCAGTGACGGCCCAAGCTGCGCCCGCTGTTGTACCCGATGCTCCACAAATTGCCGCCAAGGGCTACGTGCTTATGGACTACCACTCCGGTGAAGTCCTTGCCGAAAATAATGCCTACAAACGCCTTAACCCGGCCAGCCTCACCAAGATGATGACCAGTTATGTGATTGGCCAAGAGGTTGAGCGCGGTAACATCTCCATGGATGATGACGTGGTGATCAGCGAAAATGCGTGGGCGAAAAACTTCCCGGGTTCATCCAAGATGTTCATCGAAGTCGGGACCACGGTGAAAGCAGCCGACCTTAACCGAGGCATTATCATTCAATCAGGCAACGATGCCTGTGTCGCGATGGCGGAGCATGTCGCGGGCTCGGAAGATGCGTTTGTAGATCTGATGAACCGTTGGGGTGAAACGCTGGGCATGGACAGCACACATTTCTCGAACGTGCATGGCCTCGACTCTAAAGATCTTTATACCACCCCTTATGACATGGCGTTACTGGCGCAGGCGCTGATCCGTGATGTGCCGGGGGAATACCGCATTTACAAAGAGAAAGCGTTTACCTACAACGGGATTACCCAATACAACCGCAATGGCCTATTGTGGGACAAGAGCCTTAACGTTGACGGTATCAAGACGGGCCATACCGATGGTGCCGGCTATAACTTGGTGAGCTCAGCCACTGAAGGCGAGATGCGTTTGATTGCTGTCGTGATGGGCACCAAAAGTGCTAACGCACGTAAAGCTGAAAGTAAAAAGCTATTGAACTATGGCTTCCGTTTCTTCGAAACCGTCGCGCCACACAAAGCAAATGAAACCTTTGTGACTGAAAAAGTGTGGATGGGGGATACCGATGAAGTGTCACTCGGGGTGACCGAAGATACCTACGTCACACTTCCTCGCGGCAAAGCACAAGATCTAAAAGCGAGCTTCGTACTGGAAAAAACCCTTGAAGCACCGATCAGTAAAGGGGATGTGGTAGGCAAGCTGTTCTATCAAGTGGATGGCGAAGATGTAGCCGAATACCCACTGGTTGCGTTGAACGACGTCGAAAAAGGCGGATTATTCARCCGGTTAATTGATTACATTGTTATGATGTTTCAAAACTTACTGGGCTAAGCCACTTACCATTTAGTCCCATTCCCGCCCACCAACTTGGTGGGCGGCTTGTTTTCTGTCCCAGAGCAGATTAGTATTTCGCGTTAATCGTGATCCATCGCACATAGGTATGCCGTTCTCGGCCTGCCCATTGGGAGTTAACATGCAAGAGCAACCAAAACTAAAAGACTTGCTGGAGTTTCCTTGTCAGTTTACTTACAAGGTTATGGGCCATGCTAAGCCTGAACTGCCGGACCTTGTTCTAGGTGTGATCCAGCAACATGCGCCAGGCGACTACAGCCCAAAGGTGAAACCTAGCGCAAAAGGTAACTATCACTCGGTATCTGTGACCATTACTGCCACCTCTATCGAGCAAGTAGAAACCTTGTATAAAGAACTTGGCGAGATCGAAATCGTTCGTATGGTTCTTTAATCAGAATACCCACACGGCTGGCGGCTTTTAATCACGCCGCCAACCTCTATAATACCCCCACAGATAACAATATGGGTAATCGGTTTGCAGCACCAACTAGTTGTTAGATATCTGGGCCGCCGACCTTATCCGCAAACCTGGCAGCAGATGCGTGACTTCACGGATAGCCGTGATTCACGTACTTGTGACGAAGTCTGGTTGGTCGAACATGATCCCGTCTTCACCCAAGGTCAAGCGGGTAAACCGGAACACGTTTTGGTCCCTGGAGACATCCCCGTCGTACAATCAGATCGAGGGGGACAAGTGACCTATCACGGTCCCGGTCAGTTAGTCGTTTACTTTTTAATTGATTTAAAACGTAAAAAAGTCGGCGTTCGAGAACTGGTTAGCCATATTGAAAATCTCGTTGTCGCTACCCTCGCCCATTATGGCGTAACCGCCTACGCGCGTCCCGATGCGCCCGGTGTGTATGTGGATAGCGCAAAAATCTGTTCCCTTGGGCTCCGTATTCGTCGCGGGTGCTCATTCCATGGACTGGCACTCAACATCAATATGGATTTATCTCCATTTCAGCGCATTAACCCCTGTGGGTATGCGGGGATGGCGATGACGCAACTGAGTGATCAGGTTGAAGGCGCAACCCTAACAGACGTCCAACCTGTGCTAGTAGACACTTTAACTCAACAACTGGGATATACTCAGGTTGAGGTTACAACGGAAAGCAGCGATTTATGAGCAAACCGATTCAGATGGAACGCGGCGTTAAGTACCGCGATGCCGAAAAGATGGCGCTTATCCCGGTCAAAAATATGCCGACCGAGCAAAAAGAAGTGCTGCGCAAGCCTGATTGGATGAAGATCAAGCTCCCTGCCGAGACCTCTCGCATCAAAGAAATTAAAGATGCGATGCGCAAAAACAACCTTCACTCTGTGTGTGAAGAGGCCTCCTGTCCAAACTTGGCAGAGTGCTTTAGCCACGGTACCGCCACTTTCATGATTTTGGGTGCGATTTGTACCCGTCGTTGCCCATTTTGCGACGTCGCCCATGGCCGTCCGGTTGCCCCTGACGCCGACGAGCCAAAGCATCTGGCGCAAACTATTAAAGACATGAAGCTTCGTTATGTCGTGATCACCTCAGTTGACCGCGATGACCTTCGCGATGGCGGGGCACAGCATTTTGCCGACTGTACCCGTGAGATCCGTGCGCTCAATCCAGAGATCAAAATCGAAACCTTGGTACCTGACTTCCGAGGCCGAATGGATCGCGCCCTAGATATCCTGCGCGACAATCCACCGGATGTGTTTAACCACAACCTAGAAACGGCACCTCGCTTGTACCGTAAAGCGCGTCCCGGTGCGAACTATCAGTGGTCACTGGATCTGCTGAAAAAGTTCAAAGRCATGCATCCAGATGTTCCTACTAAGTCTGGACTCATGATGGGCTTGGGCGAAACCAAGGAAGAGATCATTGAGGTTCTGAAAGACCTACGTGCCCACGGTGTCACCATGCTGACATTAGGTCAATACCTTGCGCCGAGCCGCCATCACCTTCCGGTTGAACGTTATGTGCCGCCCGAAGAGTTTGATGAGCTAAAAGCTATCGCGCTGGATCTTGGCTTTACCCATGCTGCATGTGGTCCCTTTGTCCGCTCTTCATACCATGCTGATTTGCAAGCCAAAGGTGTCGAGATTAAATAAGCCTCTATGCTGACGATACAAAAAAGCCGCGCTCGCGCGGCTTTTTTACATTTTGCATATGACTTGCGTTCGTATGCTTGGGTTATTGACGCGTCAGGTAATCTGCTTTGCCGACCCACTTATACGTGGTCAGCTCTTCGAGTCCCATCGGGCCACGCGCATGCAGCTTTTGCGTTGAAACGGCCACTTCCGCGCCTAAACCAAACTGGGCACCGTCGGTAAAACGGGTTGAAGCATTGACATAGACAGCAGCCGAGCCCGCACCATTGATAAAGGCTTCGGCAGCATCAATATCATTGGTCAGAATCGTATCTGAATGGCTCGCATTGTGTTCGCGCATATGACCGAGCGCGTCGTGCACATCGTCAACCACAGCAACACCGAGCGTTGGACCCAACCATTCAGTATCAAAGTCTCCCTCAGCGGCTTCACGAAGCTGTGCGACACCGTCAAGGTAGGGCAAGGCACTGTTTGCTGCGACAACCTTCAGTTGCTGTGCGTTAAGCGCTGGGATCAGGCGTGTAAACAACTGTGCCGCGACTTGCTTGTGCACCAATAACGTATCCAAAGCGTTACAAGCGGATGGACGATGCGTCTTCGCATTAATGATCACATCCGGCGCGCGTTCAAGATCGGCACTTTGATCCACATACAAATGGCTAATCCCAAAACCACCAATAATCACCGGAATCGTGCTGTTTTGTTTACACATTTTATGCAAACTGGCACCGCCGCGCGGAATAATCATATCCACGTGCTCGTCCATGGTCAGCAGCTCTGCGACCAATTCTCGATCAGGCTTGTCGATGTATTGCACCGCTGATTGCGGTAGTTCAGCCTTGCTCAGTGCAGATTGAATCACAGTGACCAACACTTGGTTGGTCGCAAAGGTTTCTTTACCACCACGTAAGATACTGGCATTGCCCGTTTTTAGGCACAGTGCCGCAATATCAATGGTGACGTTAGGGCGCGCTTCATAAATCACACCGACAACACCCAGTGGCTCACGGCGCTTCGATAAAGAAAGGCCATTTTCGAGCACCTTATGGTCAAATTCTTGCCCAACCGGATCGGGCAACGACACCACATTGCGCACATCTGCAGCAATCGCCGATAAACGTGCAGGCGTGAGTGCTAAGCGGTCGATCAACGCCTCACTCATGCCCGCTGCGCGTGCCGCCTCTAAGTCCGTTTGGTTAGCCGCTAAAATACTCGCTTGTTGCGCCTCTAATTCATCCGCAATGAAGGTCAGCGCGCGATTTTTTTTCGTAGTGGAAGTTGTCGCGAGTTGGTAAGCCGCCTCTTTGGCCGCTTTCCCCATCATTTGTAAACTCATGTTGTGTGCATCTCTTTTATTAATCGCCAATAACGACAAGGTCGTCTCGGTGTATGGCTACCGGTCCATACTCATAGCCTAAAATATCTGCGATTTGTTGGCTATGTGCGCCTGCAATACGGCGAAGATCGGCTGCTGAATAACGGCAAATACCGCGCGCAAGGCATTGCCCCTCTACAGAGTAAATGCGCGCGACTTCGCCACGCGCAAAGTCACCTTTAACGCTTACGATGCCTTTACTTAGCAGGCTGCTACCTTTTTGCGTCACTGCCGTCACCGCACCGGTATCAATGGTAATATCTCCCGCAGGAGGTGGTCCGGCTAGAATCCAGCGTTTACGGCTTTCTAGTGGGCTCTCTAGCGGCAAGAATCGAGTGCCCGCGCTGTTACCGGCGACCACGTTTTGGATCACTTCAGGCTTGCTGCCAGCGGCAATCGTGACTTCTATGCCCGCACGTCGCCCAATATCTGCAGCCTGCAGTTTCGTTGCCATGCCACCGGTGCCAAGACCTGTGACACTGCCTCCCGCTAATTTGCGTAAGGTTTCATCAATCGTATGGACTTCCCGAATAAGCTCGGCATCGGGTTGCGTTCTCGGATCCGCCGTAAAGAGTCCGGGTTGATCGGTAAGCAGCAATAATTTGTCTGCGTTGGCTAAAATCGCAACCAGCGCTGAGAGGTTGTCGTTATCACCGACTTTGATCTCAGATGTCGCCACCGCATCATTTTCATTCACAATGGGAATGATGCCGTTATCGAGTAACGCATGGAGCATGTCTCGCGCATTGAGAAAACGCTCGCGGTGATCCAAATCGGCGCGGGTCAGCAGCATCTGTCCGACTTGAAAGCCATAAAGACTGAAAAGATGCTCCCAGGTTTGAATTAAACGGCACTGCCCGACGGCTGCGAGCATCTGCTTGTTGGCGACCGTGTCAGCCAACACCGGATAATCAAGGTGCTCTCGCCCAGCAGCAATCGCTCCCGATGAGACAATGATCACTTGATGGCCTTGTTGGCGCAGGCGCGCGCACTGACGAACCAACTCAACCATGTGGGCTTGGTCAAGGCGTTGCGAACCGCCAGTCAGCACACTGGTGCCTAATTTTACAACGATGGTTTGAGAAGAGACGGTGGCTGCAATGTCACCGTCTCGAAGCGCGTCTTGAACTGTCATGATTGCCTGATTGACTAAAAGATAGATGTCTCTTTTATCAATCCCATGCCCATTTAACAAGGACTGAAATCAGGCAAATCACGTTTTAGTTAGAAAGGGCGAGTTCTGGCTCGGTCAGTTTTTGACTTGGGGAAAGGGAAAGCGATAGGTCATCGACCACTAATTGGCATAATTTGGTGTAGAAACTATCAAGGGTTTTCTCAACCTCCGCGCGCTGTTTGGCAGGGACGGCTTTTGCTAACCATTCCCCATGCTCGTCATAGAGGCCATACCCGTAGTGATAACGGAACCCATCGTCTTCTGGGGTCAACACTAACCACCATCCCCAGAATTCGCGTGCATCGGGCTCTTTTTTCGCATCGACGCAGACAGACAAGCTATCGAAAAAGTAGCTTTGTTCATCAGATTGCCCATCACGAAAATACGGGCCTAGCGCAGTAAAACGTGTTTTCAACCGTCCATGAGAAAGCGGGAGCGTTTGGGTCATGGTGTCCTCCAGTGGCACTCTATCTACCTAAGCTCAAGGTATATCATGACGTTATCGGTCAGGTGAACGCCAATCCCCCGCTTTCCGCACTTGATCACACCTTCGCCACCTTGGTTACAAAATATTGGCAAACCACGAGACGGTCTCGCTCAGCGCACGATGGTAGCCGTCATGCAAAGGCGTATTCGGCAATGTCACCGCTTTACCGCCACGACTATAGGTTGCAATCAGTTTGTTGTCGGACTCCGGACAAACCGGATCATCTTTCAAACTCAAGGCTAAAATGGGCACTTCGGTTCGCCGTCCGGTGAGTAAGCCTTGGTTTTTGAGTGACCACGCCTGTAGCCGTGTCCGAAGCGTGTCGATAGGAATATGGCGACCGAGCCGCGACCCTAGTGTATCGAGGTACATGGGTGGCATTTTTTTCATCATTTGTGCATTGGTTAATAGCGAATGCACGATGCCTCCCAGCGCCGCACTCGCTTTGACTCTGTGTGGTTCAAGAAAGGCTAACCGTACCGCCGGATTCGCGCCAAACCGGATCCCCATGGTGCCCACACGGTGGTGATCCACCCAAGGTACCTCCGCCAGTTTATCTAACATGGCACGATGTAAGCGGCTGGTATCTTCATTGAGATGCCAATGACTGCTGTGACCCACTGATGGCATATCTAAGGTCAATACCGCGATATCTGCGGGGGCAAAGTAATCGACGAATACCCGCCATAAATCGGTTTGCAAACTGTCTAAGCTGCCACTGAGAATGACCACCGGCAGGGTCGCATCGGTTCTTGGCAGATACAGGTAACCTTTTAGCGATTTGCCATCGRGCGTTGTTTCTACGGTTTTAACCGTGAAGGGAAGTTTATCCATCGCATGCTCAAAGGCTTTATAGGCCAGCGTTTCCGATTGCAAAGCGAGCGTATCGCCTTTGAGGTGAGGATACGCCGCGATACCGAAATAGGTACAGGCTTGCAGCCATTGCTGACTCGCCGCTTGATGCTCCCCTTTGTCTGCCAGCGCTTGGGCGCGCTTTTGATGCTGCATGCCCACTGCTGTCCACTCGTAGTTCCAATTTCCCGAGCGGTAGCCTTCTACCGTATCCAGCAGACTGTCGACGGAGCGTGAATTATCCGAATGAGCAATACGGGCAAAAATGGCTTCCATCTCTACCGGATCTACTCCTTGCCACGTCCATTGTCCACGACGCCGCATTCGATACCAGCTGCGCTCGCTGTCTCCATCAAACGCCGAATAACTCGCTTGATCGATTTGCTGGATAGCGCCAAACAATGTCGACGTTTCTTTGGCATGTCTGTGTTTGGCAAACAGCTTGACCGACAAATTTTGAGATTCGCTTTCCGACACGTTCACTCCCGAGCGTTCAGTTTATGACGCTCCTAGTGTAAACCATACTCACAGCAAGGCCATGATTTTCAGTCAATCGCGTCCCTAGAAACGAAAAAACGCCGCAACTGTGTGCGACGTTTTGTTGACAGCAGATTATCAATAACCTTGCTAGCTATTATTTGGCAATCGGATCCACATAGCTCACCGCCATATCCCATGGCTGCTCAATCCATGTGTCTTGCGCAATATCGACGATATAATCGTCAACAAGATGCTTACCCGCAGGTTTGGCGCTTACAGTCACAAAGCGTGCTTTGGGATAGAGTTGGCGTACCATTTCTGCGGTTCCGCCTGTATCAACCAAGTCGTCCACCACAATAAAGCCTTCACCATCCCCCGGTGCTTGTTTCACGACACGCATATCGCGCTGATGATCATGATCGTAGCTCGAGATACACACCGTATCGACATAGCGAATGCCTAGCTCACGGGCAAGAATGGCGGCAGGCACCAAGCCACCGCGACTCACAGCAATAATTCCCTGCCACTGGTCAGCGGGTAGCAGCCTCTCCGCCAATTGGCGTGTGTACATCTGCATGTTGTCCCAGGTGATGATGAACTTGTTACTCATGATGAAAACCTCGTGGCGTTTCTCGCCTTGTTATAACGTCAATGTGGGCGGCTGTTTTACACCAAGAAAACGAACTTGAGTAAGAACAATCCAGCCAAGATCCAGATACTGACAGGGACCTCACGCCCTTTGCCCGCAAAGGTTTTTACGGCACAAAACGCAATAAAGCCAAGGCCAATCCCGCTCGCAATCGAGTAAGTGAGCGGCATCAGCAAGCACACCACGACCACAGGTGCGGCTTCGGTCAAATCTCGCCAGTTAATCCCTACAAGACCTGACATCATCAAAATCGCAACATAAAAGAGAGCGCCAGCTGTTGCGTACGCTGGGACCATACCTGCGAGCGGCGCAAAAAATAGCGCAAGCAAGAATAAGATCCCTACAACAACAGCAGTGAGTCCTGTACGGCCACCCGCTGCTACCCCTGACACACTTTCAATATATGAGGTTGTATTCGACGTGCCTAAAAGCGCCCCGACCGATGTCGCGGTACTGTCTGCCAGTAATGCACGATTTAAACGCGGCAGTTTACCATCTTTGTCCAAAAGTTCCGCGCGCTGTGCCACACCCACTAAGGTTCCTGCGGTATCAAAGAGGTCAACAAACAAAAATGCGAACACAATAGACACCAAACCAACTTCAAGGGCTCCGGCAAAATCAAGCTGCATAAAGGTCGGCGCGAGGCTTGGTGGCGCAGACATCACACCGTGGTAAGGGACATCACCCGCGACAATACCAATCACAGTGACCACTAAAATCGCAATCATGACCGCCCCTTTTAGGCCACGATGCACCAAACCAATTGTGAGGAAAAAGCCGAGTGCTGCCATCGCTGGCGCAAATGCCGTCACATCACCCAGTGCGACCAGGGTTGCCGGGTGATCCACAACGATCCCCGCATTTTGCAGTGCGATGAGCGCTAAAAACAAACCGATACCCGCCGAGATACCGGTGCGCAGTGACATAGGAATCGAGTTGATAATCCACTCACGAATTTTCAACACACTGAGTAGAATAAAGCACAAGCCCGAAATAAACACCGCAGCCAGCGCAACCTGCCACGAGTGGCCCATTTGCAGCACCACTGTGTAGGTGAAGAAAGCGTTAAGGCCCATACCTGGCGCTTGAGCGACCGGATAGTTGGCGACAATTCCCATCACAAAACAGCCGACGGCAGCAGCCAAACAGGTGGCAACAAATACGGCGCCCTTGTCCATTCCTGCTTCAGCCAAAATAGATGGGTTCACGAAAATGATGTAGGCCATGGTGAGGAAGGTGGTCACACCGGCAATAACTTCGGTGCGAAGATCCGTGCCATGCTCGCTGAGTTTAAATAAACGCTCTAACATCGTTGGTATCCCGAATAAAAGGTGGCGCATCATAAGATGCAAAAGGAAAACGTTTGCGTGTCAAAAATTGGCGCAAATCTTACCGATCGATGAAGGAAATTTCCAGCACGAAACCGCATGAATTGATCGGAATGTCATGACTCTCGTGATGGTTGCCAACAAGATTGTCTATCATGACTGGCTTATCAGGCATCTGACATACTACCCATAAAAAAAACGCCACAACTTTGTGTGGCGCCAGAACTAAAGCGTTTGCTTCTGGATCAGAAATGTCTCTGTAAGAGCGGGGGAATCGTAAAACTTACTTGCGGTACCCGAACGGCGCCGGATACGTGAATCCTTTGGTATATACTGACTGTTGGTTCCAGTAGTAGTTAGATACCATACCTTCCATCGTTTTTACCTCTCTCAAGTTTAAACCTAATGTTGTTCACATTTTGTCTCGGTTCCTTGGAGGCGAATACTCGGGTTCACTCCATGAACAATCGATAACCTGTGTTATCAGTGTCTAGATAATAACCCACACGTAATTATATTACAAGCAATAGAGTGACTAGAGTCACAAAAAGTTCATATTTTGTAGTTTTATTACGCCCACCACGCCTAGATATCCGGCATGCACTCTGTTTTTCCTTCCCTTGATCCTGCGACTGTCACCACCTAGTCGACAGTGGTATGCTTGGTAAAGTCCATCTATTTCAGTAAGGCCTACTGTTTAAAAGGCCAACAATAAAATAAAATGGAGTCTACCGTGTCTGAGATCAGCCAATTATCACCCCAGCCTGTTTGGGCTTTTTTTGACCAGATTTGTGCTATTCCACATCCCTCTTACCACGAAGCACAATTGGCAGCATTCATTGTCGATTGGGCGAAAGGCCGAGGTTTAGAGGTTCGCCAAGATCCCACTGGCAATATTTTTATCCGCAAACCGGCGACGCCGGGAATGGAAAACCGCAAAGGTGTAGTACTACAAGCCCACCTTGATATGGTGCCGCAGAAAAACGAGCACACCGAGCACGACTTTACCACCGATCCGATTCGCCCTTATATCGATGGCGAGTGGGTCACGGCGGATGGCACGACATTAGGCGCCGATAACGGTATTGGGATGGCCTCCTGCCTTGCCGTCTTAGCGGCTGATGACATTGAACATGGCCCACTCGAAGTGTTGCTTACCACCAATGAAGAAGCTGGGATGGACGGTGCATTTGGCCTAGAAGCAGGCTGGCTTGAAGGGGAAGTGTTACTGAACACAGACTCCGAACAAGAAGGGGAAATCTACATGGGCTGTGCGGGCGGCGTCGATGCTAGCATGCACTTTCCGGTCGAGCGTCACACCATCGGCGACAATTTTACGCGTTTTACCGTCGGTATAAAAGGCCTAAAAGGCGGCCACTCTGGGGTGGATATTCACACGGGTCGCGCCAATGCCAATAAGCTACTTGCACGCATGCTCAGCCATCACCTCAGTGAGATTGATGTCAGCCTGATTGCATTGCGAGGCGGTACATTGCGTAACGCCATCCCGCGTGAAGCCTTTGCAGATATTGCCGTGCCAGTCGAGCAAAAAGACGCATTAGCCGCGGCGATAGATAACTACGCGCAGTTGCTTCACGATGAGTTGGGACGCTTGGAGGAGAACGTCACTGTCGTACTCGATGCGTCTGACAATCAAGCCGACCCATTGACCCGAGCCGTACAATCTCGGCTACTCGCGGCCTTAAACGCGGCGCCAAACGGTGTCATACGGATGAGCGATGATGTTCCGGGTGTGGTAGAAACCTCACTGAACTTAGGCGTTATCCAAACCGATGAGCATACTATTACGGGATTGTTTTTGATCCGCTCATTGATCGATTCAGGGCGAGAAATGGTGCAAGGCATGCTGCACTCACTGGCTGGTTTAGCGAACGTGACCGTCGAGTTTTCCGGCGCTTACCCGGGATGGAAGCCTGATCCAGACTCTGAAATCATGCATATTTTCCGTGATACCTATGAAGCTATCTATCAGCGTAAGCCTGATATCATGGTGATCCACGCGGGATTAGAGTGCGGTCTATTTAAAAAACCTTACCCGGATATGGATATGATCTCGTTTGGTCCAACGATTAAGTTCCCTCACTCACCTGATGAGAAAGTGAACATTGAAAGTGTGGGTCACTATTGGCAACAAATGCGCGCTATCTTAAAAGCGATTCCTGAAAAGCGCGCTTAAGCGAGTAAACTTAGCTGGGGGTCATTATCGTCCCCCAGCCCTACCGACAAACCAATTAGCCGCACCGCTCTACCCTCGCCTCGATAAAACGCTTCATGCAACAAGGTATCAAATAGTCCTCGATCTAACCGCTCACAGCGGTGTGCAACCGTTGTGGTTTGAAAGTCGTTGAATTTGAGTTTGACCCCTTGGCGGCAAATCCGTCCATTCGCATCGGCTTTTTCGAGTCGCCGTTGGAGCTCTTCGTATAAAGTGTCTAACCACTGTAAACAATCATTCAGCGCCGCAAGATCTTGCGATAAAGTGCGCTCTACGCCAACGGATTTACGTATCCGCTCCACTTGCACTGGACGTCGATCAATACCGTGTGCTCGCTGCCATAGTACCTGCCCAAATTTACCAAACCGCTGGATCAGTTCACCATGATCGCTACWCTGCACATCTCTACAGGTAAACAAATTCAGTTCATGAAGCTTGGTTAAGGTGACACGTCCTACGCCCGGAATGCATTGCAAAGGGAGTTCAGCCACAAAGGTGTCGACCTCGTCAGGGGTGATCACGCATAAGCCATCCGGTTTGTTGATATCTGAGGCGACTTTGGCGAGAAACTTGATTGGCGCGACGCCTGCCGACGCGGTTAATGATAGCTCGTCGCGAATGGTGTGACGAATCGCTTCTGCAATACGGGTTGCCGAGCCTTGATGACTGTCGCAATCTGTAACATCTAAGTAAGCCTCATCAAGAGAGAGGGGCTCAATAATATCGGTATAACGATGAAAAATAGCATGAAGCTGCTGAGAAACGGCGCGGTACTTGGCCATATTGCCACGCATGACCGTCAGACCGGGACATAGTTTAAGTGCTTGAGCTGTCGCCATCGCGGAACGGATCCCAAAGCGACGCGCGGGATAATTGCAGGTAGCAATCACCCCTCGCCCATCAGGTGACCCGCCAATAGCAAGAGGCACCTGTTGCAAGGCAGGGTTATCACGCATCTCCACTGCCGCATAGAAACAATCCATGTCGATATGGATGATTTTCTTCATGACAATCCTGCATGGCCACCAGATAAGACAGAGTGACTCACTGGTGGCTATCTACTGTACACCTGATCGCGTCAGGTCTCGGCTAGATAATTTGGTTTTTCTTCCACTCACGGGTTTTCTCTGCACGCGCTTCTCGCTTTTTACGTGCATCACACGGCTCTGGGCAGTCGCATTCTTTTTCAATACCGATTGCGCCTAGGCCACCACAGCTCCCACTGATGGTTTTTTGCTGTACGATGTAGCCGATCGCCATCCCTGCAATCACAAGTACAAAAACAGCAAAGGTGATAAGAAATACTGACATAATTGCTCACCTACTATCGTTATTGCGTATTTAACGCTTTAAATAAGGCTTAAACGCCTCAGATGCGATTTCTTTAAAACCGTCATCCGTTTTCACTACCATAAAGGCAGGAATATTGGCTTGATTTGCCAATGCAACGGCTTTCTCTGGTCCAAGTACCATGAAGCCTGTTGCCAAACCATCCGCCGTCATACAAGACGGGTCCAACACTGTGACAGACACTAAGCGATGATGAATCGGTCGTCCTGTTGCTGGATCAATGATGTGCGAATAGCGTACCCCATCATGCTCAAAGTAATTGCGATAATCCCCTGAGGTAGCAACCGCCATATCCCCAGGCTCAATAATCTCTTGCACCGACTGTGTGCCGGCACTAGGCTTTTCAATCGCGATGCGCCAAGGTACGCCGTCTTGGTTCACACCTTTTAATTGTAACTCACCACCAATCTCAACCAAATAGTTATCGAGCCCAAGTGACGCCAAATAGTCAGCGACCACATCTACGCCGTATCCTTTGGCGATCGTTGACAAGTCGACATAAAGGTCAGGATTGGTTTTGGTCAACTGATTGCCCGATAAAGACAGACTCTCTAACCCCGTCATCGCCATTCGCTGTGCGATTTCTTCGTCGGTCGGAATATTCTCTGGTCGTTTTTCAGGGCCAAAGCTCCAAAGGTTCACTAACGGTCCAACCGTGACATCTAACGCGCCATCGGTGAAGGCGTTAAGACGCATCGCTTCTTTCACCACTTTCGCCGTCGCGTCAGATACCTCAACCGGAGAGTCAGCACGATGTTGATTGAAACGGCTCAGCTCCGAATCGTCTCGATACGTCGACATCTGGTCATTCACCAGCTCCAAACGCTTATCGATTTCTTTTTGGATCACCGCCTTCTCGGGCGTGTTTTCCGTTGCAATGTACTTAATGGAGTAATACGTGCCCATTGTACTGTCATTAAGATGGACCAGCTCAGGTGAACGCTCACAACCGACCAAAGCCACGAGCAGTGTCAGCGTTGCCACACAGCCTAACCAAAACTTCTTCATATGGGTGTCCTTCGACGCGAGGTTGATACGTAAAATGGCTGACCCAAAGGCCAGCCATTAAAAGGTAAGTCACACGTTGCGATCTTAGCCGCCGAAGTCATCCAGAAGGATGTTTTCGTCTTCAACACCTAAGTCTTTCAGCATACCGATAACGGCTGCGTTCATCATTGGTGGACCACACATGTAGTATTCACAGTCTTCTGGCGCTTCATGATCTTTGAGGTAGTTCTCATAAAGCACGTTATGGATAAAGCCTGTGTAACCATCCCAGTTATCTTCTGGTAGTGGGTCTGACAGTGCGCAGTACCACTTGAAGTTATCGTTCTGCTCTTGAAGCATATCGAAATCTTCAACGTAGAACATTTCACGCTTAGAACGTGCACCGTACCAGAAGGTGATCTTACGATCTGAGTTCAGACGTTTAAGTTGGTCAAAGATATGCGAGCGCATTGGTGCCATACCGGCACCACCGCCGATAAAGACCATTTCAGCGTCGGTATCTTTCGCGAAGAACTCACCGAACGGCCCTGAGATCGTACACTTATCACCCGGCTTCAGTGACCAAATGTAAGACGACATTTGGCCTGGTGGCACATCAGGGTTACGTGGTGGTGGCGTTGCCACACGCACGTTCAGCATGATGATGCCTTCTTCTTCAGGGTAGTTCGCCATTGAGTAAGCACGGATGATTTCTTCATCCACTTTTGACTCATAGCGGAACAAGTTGAACTTCTCCCAGTCTTCGCGGTATTCCTCAGGAATATCAAAGTCTGAGTACTTAATGTGGTGCGCTGGCGCTTCAATCTGAATATAACCACCTGCACGGAAAGGTACAGACTCACCGTCAGGTATACGCAGCTTCAGCTCTTTGATGAAAGTGGCTTTGTTGTCGTTAGAAATAACTTCACAATCCCACTTCTTCACGCCAAAAATTTCTTCTGGCAATTCGATCTTCATGTCTTGCTTTACAGCAACCTGACATGACAGACGCTCACCTTCACGTGCTTCACCTTTGGTGATGTGATCAAGCTCGGTTGGCAGAATATCACCGCCACCTTCTTTGATTTTTACGCGGCACTGGCCACATGAGCCACCACCACCACAGGCAGAAGAAACAAACACACCAGCACCGGCCAGTGCACCAAGCAGTTTACCGCCTGGCTGAGTAACGATCGCCTTTTCAGGATCGTTATTGATATCAATTGTGACGTCACCGGTTGGTACCAGCTTGGACTTGGCGAACAAAATCACCAATACCAGCGCCAGTACAATCAGAGTAAACATCACTACACCAAGAATAATGTCCATTGACTATTCCTTTTCTCGCAGTTTACCCGGCTTACAGTTGCACACCAGAGAAAGACATAAAGCCCAATGCCATCAAACCAACTGTGATAAAGGTGATCCCCAAACCACGCAGTGCTGGCGGCACGTCTGAATATTTCATTTTCTCACGGATACCCGCTAGGGCGACGATGGCTAGCATCCAGCCCACCCCAGAACCGAAGCCGTAAACCACTGACTCTGCGAAGTTGTAATCACGCTGAACCRTGAATGATACGCCACCGAAGATGGCACAGTTCACCGTAATAAGCGGCAGAAAGATACCCAGCGCGTTGTAAAGCGGCGGGAAGAAGCGGTCGAGTACCATCTCAAGAATCTGTACCAACGCCGCGATAACGCCGATGAAGGTAACAAAGTTCAAGAAACTCAAATCGACGCCTTTCACCAGCGCGTCTTCACGCAGAACCAAGTTGTACACCAAGTTGTTAACCGGCACTGAGATGGTCAGTACCACAACCACGGCCACACCCAGACCAAATGCGGTTTTTACTTTCTTGGATACGGCCAAAAAGGTACACATACCAAGGAAGAATGCCAGCGCCATGTTCTCGATGAAGATAGAGCGCACTAGCAGGCTCAAATAATGTTCCATGTGCTATTACTCCTTCGCTTCAACTTGTTCAGGTTTGAAGGTACGCACAATCCAAATCAAAAAGCCGATGAGGAAGAATGCAGATGGGGCCAGAAGCATCAAACCGTTTGGCTGATACCAACCCCCTTCATTGACCACAGGTAGAATAGACACACCAAACACTGAGCCAGAGCCCAGTAGCTCACGGAAGAACGCGACTGTCATCAGCACAAAACCGTAGCCCAGTGAGTTACCAATACCGTCAATAAATGATGGCAATGGCGACGACTTCATCGCATACGCCTCAGCACGACCCATCACGATACAGTTGGTAATGATAAGACCAACGAATACGGACAGCTGCTTAGAAATGTCGTACACGAACGCTTTCAATGTTTGGTCAACCACGATTACCAACGACGCGATGATCGCCATCTGAACGATGATACGTACGCTGTTAGGAATGTGGTTACGGATCAAAGAAACACACAGGTTTGACATCGCCGTTACGAACATCACCGCCAACGTCATGACAAATGCCGTTTGCATCTGTGTGGTCACCGCCAACGCCGAACAAACACCGAGGACCTGTAAGGCAATCGGGTTATTGTCCAGTACCGGTGACAGAAGGTTTTTCTTCAGTTCTTTAGCTTCAGCCATCGATCAGGCCTCCCTCGCGAACTTTTGCTAGGAATGGACCAAAGCCCATGTCACTTAGCCAGAAGTTAAACTGGTTCTGAACACCATTACTGGTTAGAGTCGCTCCCGACAATGCATCGATACCGTGCTCACTACCTTGAGGAGCGCCGCCTTTAACGATGCGAATTGCTGGCTCGCCCTGCTCGTTGAATAGCTTTTTGCCATCCCACTGTGCGCGCCATTTCGGGTTTTCAACTTCACCACCTAGCCCTGGTGTTTCACCTTGCTCGTAGTAAACGATGTCAGCAACTGTATTACCGTCGGGTTCTACCGCTACGAATGCGTACATCATGCTCCAAAGACCGGAGCCATTGACGGGCAAAATCAAACGCTGAGTTTGACCTGCCTCGTCTTTGACTAAGTACACCTTAGCGACGTCAGGACGACGACCGATATCGGCAATGTTTTCATCGCCACTCAGCTTTTTCGACAAGGCCGGATCATTGGCAGCCGCACGCTGATCGTAATCAGCTGCTGATTCAACATTGACCGTCTCAGGGCTAACAAATTCACCGTCGTCTAGGCTGACCAAGCGGGTTTCAATGTACTTGTTGTAAGCATCATTGATCGCACTTTTGCCACCCGTGACATCAATACCAGCCACCGAAAGGATGTTTTTCTGTACGTCTAGCTTTGCATTAATTTGTTGCAAAGGACGTAGCGCTACTGCTGCACCAGACACCACAATCGAGCACACCAAGCTCAATGCGATAACAACGAGCAGCGTCTTTTTAATACTATCGTTACTACTTGCCATTACGAGCCAGTCTCCGTTTGATGTTGCCCTGAATCACCAGGTTATCGAACAGYGGTGCAAACAGGTTCGCGAACAAGATCGCCAGCATCATTCCTTCTGGGTATGCCGGGTTAACCACGCGAATAATCACGGCCATCGCACCAATCAAAATGCCGTACCACCATTTTGCTTTATTGGTGAACGCAGCAGAGACAGGATCCGTCGCCATGAACATCATACCGAACGCAAAACCACCCAGTACAAGGTGCCAATGAGCAGGCATGCTAAACATTGGGTTGGAATCAGAGCCAATCACATTGAACAAGGTTGCCGCGGCGACCATACCGAGGAAGGTACCCAAGATGATTCGCCATGATGCAATGCGCATGTAAACCAGCGCCGCACCGCCAATCAAGATGGCAAGCGTCGATACTTCACCCATTGAACCTGGGATATTACCAATAAAGGCGTCCATCCAAGTCATGGTTTGACCGGTCACGTTGTGCATCAGCGCCATTTCACCGCCGGTTGACCATTGACTCAGTGCAGTCGCACCCGAGAAGCCGTCCGCAGCGGTCCATACCAAATCACCAGAGATTTGAGCAGGATAGGCGAAGAACAAGAATGCACGGCCAGCCAACGCAGGGTTCAAGAAGTTACGGCCTGTACCACCAAAGATTTCTTTTGCAACCACCACACCAAAGGTGATACCCAAAGCGGCTTGCCACAATGGCAGCGTTGGCGGAACGATCAGTGCAAAAAGAATCGAGGTCACGAAGAAACCTTCGTTCACTTCGTGCTTACGGATAATACAGAACAGTACTTCCCAGAAACCACCCACGATAAACACGGTGGCATAAATAGGCAGGAAGTAGGTGGCACCCAAGACCATTTTGGTGCCCCAACCTGCACTCGCAAGCGGCCCCGCAATCGCCTCAGTCAGCCAATAGTGCCAGTTCCCTTCAATGATTTGCGCAAGCTGCGCGCCTTCATATAAATGGTTCAGGCCCATAATGGCTTGGTTACCTGTGTTGTACATACCCCAGAACATTGCGGGGAACACAGCAAACCACACCATGATCATGATGCGTTTCAAATCGATGCTGTCACGCACGTGAGCGCCAGCTTTGGTCACCATGCCTGGCGTGTACAAAATGGTCGCGACCGCTTCATACAGGGCAAACCACTTCTCGTGTTTACCGCCTGGCTCAAAGTGTGGCTCGATTTGCTCTAAAAAGTTTTTCAGGCTCATCTGTTACCCTTCCTTCTCAATTTTTTCCAGGCTCTCGCGGAGCATTGGGCCAAATTCGTACTTGCCAGGGCAGACAAATGTACAAAGTGCCAAATCCTCAGGATCTAACTCCAGCGCGCCTAACTGTTGCATACTATCTGTATCACCGGCACAGATATCACGCAGCAGCATAGTCGGCTCGATATCCAGCGGCATTACTCGCTCATAGTTACCGATTGGCACCATGGWACGATCACTACCGTTGGTCGAGGTGGTCATATTGAAAAGTTGGCCTTTAAACAGGTGGCCAAGGTACGCACGGGTCACAGAGAAGCGGTTTTTGCCGGGAGATAACCAACCGAACAGCTCTTTCTCATTACCTTCGCGTAATACAGACACTTGCAGGTGGAAACGGCCAAGATACGCATGAGGACCAGTCGCTTTGGTGCCCGAGAGTACAGAGCCTGAGATAATGCGGCTCTCGCCGGCCATCAACTCACCGTCCGTCAGCTCATCGAGGTTAGCGCCCAGTTGAGTACGTACCAAGCGTGGCTTATTGACCATAGGGCCAGCTAAGGCAACCACGCGATCGGTGTTAAGTTCACCGGTCAGGAATAAATGACCAAATGCAATGACGTCTTGGTAGTTTAGGTGCCATACCATTTTTTCCATACTTGCTGAGCGCAAGTGGTGGATATGGGTACCGACAAGACCAGCTGGGTGAGGACCAGCAAAGACATGCTGCTCAACGTTTGATTGCTTGCTAGTCGGTAACTCTACGTCTGCTTTACAAACGAATACCGTTTTTTCGGTAAGGCGAGAAACCACATCTAGGCCAGCAACGAAAGCCTCTTTTTGCTCATCAATGATCACTTTCGGATCCGCGGCAAGCGGATTGGTGTCCATGGCATTGACAAAGATAGCTTCCGGTACGGAATCAACCGCAGGCGACTTGCTAAAAGGACGAGTACGAAGCGCTGTCCACATGCCAGACTCGACCAGTTGGTCAACAATGACTTGGCGATCTAGCGATGCCAACTGTGAGGCTTCATATTTATTGAACGTGACTTGCTCGTTTCCATCGACTTCAATGACGACAGACTGAAGAACACGCTTGGCACCGCGGTTAACTTCAACCACTTTACCAGCTGCTGGTGCAGTAAATTTCACGCCCGGATTCTTTTTATCTTCAAAAAGAATCTGACCTTTTTTCACTACATCACCCACACGCGCGTGCATGGTGGGGCGCATTCCAACGTACTCTTCGCCAAGCAAGGCGACTTTCTTGACGGCTGGGCCGTCATTTATCACCTGAGTAGGAGTCCCGGCAATAGGGATATCCAAACCCTTTTTTATTGTAATCATACGCACTTGCACTACATTAACGGGAAAAAGAATTCTGTTATTGCGCAGTTAAAGACACGACTTTCGACTGTTTGGCGGCCATGACGGCCCACCGTCGCAACATCCTGCTAACCAAATCGTTACACAAAGGTAGCCTAGGTTAGTCTTTAAGCGCCGTATTCTATCACTAACCCCAGCGTTGATTCTATGGGTATTGTCACTGGAGCGTGGCAATTATCCATACCTGTACAAACAATACTCGCTGTAAGGTCACAGTTTCACTGCTGTTTTTTTGTTCACCTTAGCAGGCAACGTGAATGCTCGCCTGTGCTAACGAAACAAAAACCCCGCGCAGTTACCGCCCACCAATTCGCTCATATTTGTGTAAGAATTTGTTGCCACAACGTGAAAACTCACCATCACCGCTGACGCTATTTTCCCCCACCGCGACAAGCGGGTGAGTCAGGTGCTTGCGCTTGTGACGCCCACTCTTGCGGCGTATAAGTGTGGATCGCCAACGCATGAATATGATGAGCCAATTCATCTGATAGGGTCGTATTCACAGCTCGGTGACGTTGAATTAAACGCTGACCGTCAAATGCCTCTGATACCACCACGACTTTGAAATGGCTCTCTGACCCTTCTGGCACGTTATGCATAAAGCTTTCATTACGCACATCCAGAAAGCTAGGCGAAAATGCCTGCTCTAGCTTCTCGGTGATCTGTGTTTGTATTTTCATTTTGCTTCCCACATTTTACACGGGGAGCACGGGTGCTCTCAGTGTAGATGCTATTGATGATTTTGCGACTTTCGCGGTGGCGTGAGCTTTCAACACCAGAGATGACGCCACGTTTTAAATTGCAGTCTCTGGCTGAGTACGACAATATACCTACTTTATCTAGCGCGACGCAAAAACTCCGATGAAGACTGAAATGACGACGCCTGCGGGCCAGCCATTAATACTCCACCGTTACCCCCGACGTAAAAACGAAACGCTGCAAGCGTTCGATGCAGCCGACGAATACTTGATTGAGCACGTGGCTGAGTTGTCATTACCGGCCGGTGCGCGTGTGTTGATCATCAATGATCACTTTGGCGCGCTAAGCTGCTGGGCGTCACAACAAGGCTATGACACGATTCAAGTCAGTGATTCTGTGGTGGCACAACAAGCAACTGTCCAGAATTTAGCCGCCAATGCCCTGCCTAGCGTCGTCCAATTAACCAGCTTAGAGCCGCTGCCAGAGCGCGTCGATGTGGTGCTATTACGGATCCCGAAAAGCACACGCATGTTGTCATGGCAATTACAACAACTTGCCGCAATCACCGATTCGTCCATTCCCGTCATCGCTGCGGCGAAGACCAAAGAGATTCACACCTCAACGTTAAACCAGTTTGAGCACCAGCTCGGCAACACAGTGACCTCACTGGCGAAGAAAAAAGCACGCTTAGTATTTTGCACGCCGCGTGACGACAAACCCGAGTTAATCGACCAGCTACATACGTTCGATGTGCCTGATTACGCCATGACACTGGCGAATTTCCCCAATGTATTCTCTGCGCAAAAACTGGATATTGCGGCGTATTTGATGTTACCGCACATTCCGAGTGAACCCGGATTAAAAAGGATTGTCGATCTAGGGTGTGGTAATGGTGTGCTTGCCTTGCAAGCGGCTCGAAACAATCCAAATGCCTTTATTCATGCCGTTGACGAGAGCCATATGGCGGTCGCATCGGCGCAACGTAACCTTTTAGCGCATCACATTGCGCCTACTCGCTTTCAGTGTGAAGCGCGGGATTGTTTGAGCGAGTTTGCACACCATGATGTGGACTTGGTGATGTGTAATCCACCATTCCATCAACAACAAGCCATTACCGATCATATTGCTTGGCAAATGTTTTGTGACGCAAAACGTGTTCTGACCAATCATGGCCGCCTTTTAGTCATCGGAAACCGACATCTCGGCTATCATGCTAAGTTAAAACGCCTTTTTGGTAATGTCTCCGTCATTGCGTCGAATAAAAAATTCGTTATTCTTCAAGCAGTACACGCCCAACATTAAGTAAAGGATGCTGAACACAATGAAAAAACTGCTCGTTGCCGCTGCCGTGCTTATCCTAGCAGGCTGTTCATCGCCGCGTGATCCGCAACTAACTATCGCGCCCAAACCCGCCACCTCAAACCAACAGCAAGTGAATAACTTGCCTGTAGTTGTGAAAAGCCGTGATCTGCGTACCGCCCAGTTTGTGGCTGTCATTGACAGTGGTCGCTCTAACGTGAAGCCCCTGCATGCTAGCCAGAATCTGCGCGTTGTCTTAGAAGATACCCTTTCTCGCCAACTTTCTTCGCAAGGCTTCCGTGTAGTGGCGAATGGCCCGGGAACACTGCGCCTCGATATTCTTGATGCCCTCGTGCGTGTAAAACACACAGTGTTTAAGCACAATATGGAAGCATCGGTCCAGCTTCAGCTGGTCGCTGAATCTCCTGATGGTCGCTTCGTGAAGCGTTACACTGGCAAATCAACCCAAGAAGGGATCAGCAGCGCATCGCCTGATGATATCGAAATGGCCCTAAACAACTTGCTTGAGGCGGTGCTGCAAGATATTGCCAACGACGAGCAGTTGCTTAAGCACATGAAAGAGCACTTTTAATCATGCGTACCTTCTGCATGATGTGCATGCTTGCGTTGGCTGCATTGCCAGCGCAGGCGGAAGTGTTGGTGAAGGTGGATACAACGCTCGGCGCATTTACGCTCAGTCTTGATGAGCAAAAAGCGCCCAAAACCGTGGCTAATTTTCTCCGTTATGTTGATGATGGCAGCTATGTTGGCTCTATATTTCATCGCGTGATCCCGGGGTTCGTAGTACAAGGTGGCGGGTTTGATAAAGACCTTGAACGCCTGCCGGTATATGACACGGTTGATAACGAATCCACCAATGGCTTAAGTAACCGGCGCGCCACAATTGCGATGGCCAGAACCAATGACCCCGATTCGGCTACGCGTCAATTTTACATTAATATCAATGATAACGGCTTTCTAGACGCCACGCCCAACAAGCTTGGCTATACCGTTTTTGGTCATGTAGTTGAAGGCTTTGTCACGGTGCAAAACATTTCATCTCAATCAACCGTGACGATCCCAAGCAAGCGGATGCAAGACGTACCACAACAACCCATTGTGATAAATAGCATCTCTCGAATATCTTCTCAGTAGCTGACAGACAGGCTTGCGATCATGTTATCTAATCTTAAAGGGGCGCTTGCGCCCTATGCCGACCGCCGACTCCTTTACGTGTTCTTGATGGGCTGTTGTAGCGGCTTTCCTTGGGTGTTAATCGGCTCCAACTTAAACGGCTGGCTCGCGGATGAAGGGCTCTCTCGCACCGCTATTGGTCTATTCGGCTCGGTGTTTGTGCTGTATGCGGTGAACTTTCTCTGGGCGCCTTTGATCGATAGACTCAAAGTGCCCATGCTTAATGAGCGCTTCGGACAGCGCCGCAGTTGGATATTGCTCACCCAAGCGCTGATTCTGATCGCAACCTTAGCCTTATCTCAACTTAATTTACACGGCTTGACGGCCATCGATCCTTGGGTGACTACTGTGGTGCTTTCATCGCTGATTTTTGCGATTGCACTAGCCTCYGCCACCCAAGATGTCGCCATTGATGCCTTTCGCATTGATAATTTTGCTGAGCATGAAACCGATAAATTCCCACTTGCTTCAGCCATGTCGGTCATAGGATGGTGGACGGGGTATTCAGTGCCCGGTTACATCGGTTTTATCAACGCTGACGCCATCGGTTGGAATCAAGTGTATGTGATTATGGCAGGTTTCGTAGGCTTAATGTTACTGGCAACCTTGTACGTAAAGGAGCCTGCCAGTGACCGCGACCAACGCCAAGATGCCGCGACCCGTTACTATCTAGGGAAAGGATACAGCAGTGCACGCACTTGGTTAGCAGTGACTGTGTTTGAACCTTTTGCCGAGTTTTTCCGCCGCAACGGTGTAAAAGTTGCGTTAGCCATTCTGTTGTTTGTTTTTCTCTTTAAGATTGGCGAGGCCTTTTTGGGCCGCATGTCGATTGTCTTTTACAAAGATGTTGGCTTCAGCAATGAGCAAATTGGCTACTATTCCAAACTCATTGGTTGGGGGCTGACGGTGGTGTACACCTTAATCGGTAGCTACATTAACTTGCGCTTTGGGGTGATCAAAGGCCTGTTTATTGGCGGTGTAGCTATGGCCTCCAGTAATTTGATGTTTGCTTGGCTTGCCGTGGTGGGGCCAGACGAGCACCTGCTGCTAGGCGCGATACTGGTGGATAACTTCACCTCGGCTTTCGCCACTATTGCCTTTGTATCTTTCTTGACCTTCTTAACTGGGCGAGCTTTTTCCGCCACTCAATACGCACTGCTTGCATCCTTGGGTAACCTTGGCCGCACCTCTCTTGCATCGTTCAGCGGTATGATGGTGGACTGGCTAGACAGCTGGTCAACATTTTTCGTAATAACCTCATTAATGGTGATCCCAGGTCTAGTCATGCTGATCTATATTGGTAGACATTTTAGAAAACAATCATCGCATCATGACGCCTCTTCTGGACAATGCCTAAAAACCCGGCAGGACTAGCTTTCAACCATCACAGCGGAGTGCAAAAAATTGCGCTCTGCACCCCATTAATTTGTAATTAAGATCACATAAAAATGACATGTAATCGGATACATGCCATCTTCAGTCACATCTATAATTCTTGTCTACATTTGTTACATTCTATGCAGTGAACTTAATCAATATACTGCCTCCATTGAATTCAACGGTTACACACTTAAGCAGAGGCAGTCACCATGAAAAAGTCCCTACTCGCACTTGCCGTCATGGCAGCTAGCGCGGCACCTATCGCCAACGCAGCTGATTACTCAGACGATATCTATAAAAACGATCATAAATGGCTTCAGTTTAACGCCATGTATGCCATCAACGAGAAACCTCAGTTCGGTACTGACACCGATAAGGATCATAATTACCTCGAGATGGAATTTGGCGGCCGTAAGGGCGTGGTTGATCTCTATGGCTATGTGGACATCTTCGATCTTGCCGAAAGCGATAGCGACAACAACAATAAAAAAGGCGCGCCTAAAGCCTTTATGAAGCTAGCACCACGCTTCTCAATTGACGGCATCACCGGACAAGACTTGTCGTTTGGCCCTGTACAAGAAGTCTACTTTTCAACTCTGTTTAACTGGGGTGGTGGCGATAGTGACACTAACAACTCGTTCTGGGGTGTCGGTGCCGATGTTGAACTGCCTTGGTTTGGCAAAGTAGGCATGAACCTTTACGGTTTGTATGACATCAACAAAAAAGATTGGAACGGTTACCAATTCTCGACCAACTGGTTTAAGCCTTTCCACTTCTTTGACAATGGTAGCTTCCTGTCTTATCAAGGCTATATCGATTACCAGTTCGGTGCCGATGACACTTTCAAAGGCAACAGCCAAGCGACCCACGGCGGCGCGATGTTTAACGGCCTATATTGGCACTCAGACAACTACGCCCTCGGTTATGGCCTTAAAGCCTATAACGATGTCTACTTGATTGAAGATGGTGGCACAACGGAAAGCTCAGGTATTTCCCACTACCTAAGCGCCACCTACAAGTTCTAACTGACTGCGCCGGCCTCTCGGCCGGCGCTTTTTTTCTCCCCAACTTGTTTCTCTGTCTTGCTCCTGCCTCGTGATAAACTATGCACTTTTAACCGCTCTGAGCTTGTCATGAACATAACTTTTATCGGTGCAGGCGCAATTGGTACTTTGTGGGCAACCCAATTAGTGCAAGCCGGTCATCGCGTGCAGGTGATCACCCGCAAAGGCACGGAAGTGTGTCGGCAATTGGTACTCGACAGCCATACCGTAACGGTCCCCGCTAACCAGCCACAAGCCATTACCGATTGCGATCTATTAATGGTGTGTACCAAGGCTTATGACGTCATGCATGCCTTGCAACCTCTCATCGAGCAGCTTCATCCCGATACAATCATCGTCTTAATGCACAATGGGATGGGACCGCATGCGCAAATCAACACGCTAGTGAGCCCGTCGCAACCTTTATTGCTCGCCACCACGTCACACGGCGTCTTTAGCCCCTCTCAAGGGAGCTATCAGCATACCGGCCACGGAGAGACTTACATCGGCGCGGCAAATCAGGCAGGTCAGCAGTGTGCCTTTGTCGCCGAAGTGTTAGATCATGCCTTATCGCCAGTGCACTGGCACGAAGCGATTATCCATCAGCTATGGCATAAGCTGGCGGTTAATTGTGTGATCAATCCACTCACCGCGATTCATCAAGTGAATAACGGAGCATTGTTATCTGCCGACTACCAAGACACCATCCAGTTACTTTGCCAAGAACTTGCCCGTGTAATGCAGGCTGACGGAATCGCTACCCATGCCGAACAGCTAAAAACACAAGCACTGACAGTGGCACGCGCCACCGCAAATAACTACTCATCAATGAATCGCGACTGCTATCATGGCAGAAAGACAGAGCTTGAACAGATCACAGGCTATTTACTGGCTCGAGCGGCACATCATCAGATTAAGGTGCCTACTCATCAGGCGCTGTATGATGCCGTAAAGCAACGTGAGGTACAAAAAGGATAWTCATGAAACCGATTAACGTCTTAGTATGCGTGGCACCCGGCAGCGAGGAAATGGAAACCGTCACCGCCATTGATGTGATGAAGCGGGCTGGTTTTTGTGTCACCGTTGCCAGCGCCGACCCTGAAGGTTCACTCACTTTGACCTGTTCTCGTGGCGTACAATTAGTGTGCGATGCACCTTTGGCGAGTGTGGCCGACCAGCCGTTTGATTGCGTCATTTTACCCGGGGGCATTGACGGGGCGCAGTGTTTAGGCGATAGCGCGATCGTGACAGAAATTATCAAACAACAGCAAAGTGACCATGCATGGGTCGCGGCTATCTGCGCGGCTCCCGCGCTTGTCTTGCAGCGCCACCAGCTTTACCCCACCTCTCATATCAGTTGCCACCCCAGTGTCAGCGATCAGATCCCAGAGCAATGGCGCAGTCGTCGCCGTGTGATGACTGATTATGATCACAAGTTGATCACCAGCCAAGGCCCGGGCTCTGCGCTCGAATTTGCCATTGAGATTGTTCACGTCTTGGCAGGGAAAGCTCTGGCTTGGCAGGTTGCCGAACCTATGGTCCCCCTCCCAAACTTGCAGTACGAGAAAAAATTCGCCGAATAAAAAACAGGCAGCGAGGCTGCCTGTTTTTCTTTGCTTAAATCGAGCTTTTTTCGCGATTAGCCGCGATAGACTTTGACATTTTCAAAGCCCATATCTTTTAGATACAGCGCTTGAAGGCGGCTCATCACACCACGCTCACAGTACAGCAAGTAGGTTTTGCTTTGGTCTAGGTCGCCAAAGCGGGTCGCTAATTTAAAGAAAGGAATATGAACAACGTCAGTGCCGTCGATGTTCAGTGGCTTTTCCTCTTCGTCATCACTGCTGCGAATATCAATGACAATCGCGCCTTGCTCGGCCTCGTTAACCAGTTCAACCTCGGGGACCTTTTCCTGACTGAGTTTCTCGATATCGCGAATATCCATCACCGAGGCATTGTTAACCACTTGCTCCAGTAACGCGAAGTCAAATTTCGCTTCCTCGGCCTCAAGTTTGGCTTTCTCGGCTTTAATCGTCGGGCTTTTTGAAATCACACCACAGAATTCAGGCATGGTTTTAGCGAAGTCTTCAGTGCCGATTTTACGGGCTGTCTGGATTATGTCTTCTTTATCCCAGTTGATCAGCGGACGCAAGATTAACGTGTCCGTCACGTTATCAATCATACGTAAATTGGTCAGGGTTTGGCTCGATACTTGTCCCAATGCTTCGCCGGTGACCAGAGCTTGAATACCGAAACGCTCGGCAACCATGCTCGCCGTACGCATAAACATCCGCTTTAGCACGACTCCCATCTGACCATCATCGATGTTTTCGAGGATACTGGCGACAACCGGCTCAAAGTCGATAGAAATAAATTTCACTTTCGCCGACGAGCCAAACTTGTTCCACAAGAAGTGCGATACCTGCTGCACACCCGTTTCATGGGTTTTGCCGCCTAAGTTGAAGAAGCAATAATGAACCTTGCTACCGCGCTTAATATGCAGGTAGCTAGACACCCCTGAGTCGAATCCTCCGGAGATCAGGCTCAGCACATCTTCTTGCGTGCCGAGAGGGAAGCCACCCAAGCCGGTGTGCCGGTGCTTCACCAAGTTCAGCTTATCGTGGTCCACTTCCATCATTACGGTGACATCAGGCTTTTTCAGCTGTACGCTGGCGCTCGGAACGGCTTGGTTTAATCCTCCCCCCACGTAGCGTTCCACATCAATCGAGGTAAAGTCATGCTTTCCGCGGCGTTTAGCGCGCACGCAAAAGGTTTTGCCTTCGATTTGATGACGAACGCCCGCAAGGGTGAGCTCATAGATATGGTGTAAATCATTAAATAATGTTTGCTCAACCTCAAGCACCGTCTGCACGCCAGGTGTGTTGGTTAACACATCCAGTACAAGCTGACGCTCGTTTGGTTGTTTTAACGTCACCTCAATGTGATCCCTACGGTTATATACTGCCGTATTATCTGTCCGGCGCTTTAAAATATTACGAATATTGCATTCGAGGATTTTTGTAAAACGCTTTCTGACAGACTCACTTTTGACGATCACCTCAGGGTGTATTTTAACGATAAACTTCATAACCGGTTCGATACAGCTGGAAACAAGGTCGCGGATTATACAATAACCACGCCCTAGCTGAAACCGGGCATTGTTGTGTCTGAGCAAAAGTGAAAAATCTGACCGTAATAAACGTTTTTAATCAGTCCATTACGGTCAGAATCCAGCTGAATCTGGCTTATGGGGTAGGTGCAGCCGCGTTGTCGGCCGATATTTCATCCGAGAAACTGGGTTTTCCTTGGATCACAGCAATTTCCACACGGCGATTGGCCGCGCGGTTATCTGGCGAGTTATTCGGCGCTCGCGGCTGAGTATCCGCCAGCCCTTCCACTTTCATACGCAAGTGGTTGAAGCCGGGCACCTCTTCCATTTCTTGTGCCACCGATACCGCACGCTGCGCGGATAAATCCCAGTTGGAGCGGTATAGCTCCGATTCCAAAGGTGTGCTGTCCGTGTGGCCTGACACTTTGATTTCACCGGGCACATCTTTCACCAGTTCCGCAATTTGACGTACCATGGGGCGGAATTTGGGTTGCAAAAAGGCTGAGTTCTGCGGAAACGCGCCTTTCTCACGAATACGGATCACCAGTTGTTGACCCAAGTTTTCAACTTCAACGGCCCCTTCTTCGATTTCACGTTCTAGCGCCTGCACAATCATTTTTTGCAACTGTTCCATTTGCTGCTGACTTTGTTGCTGCTCCAGTTGAGAAGCAACCTGTGCACTGGTGCCTCCCTCCATATCCGACGCAGTGCGTTGTGAGCCTCCTGAACGGTCCGACTCCCCTTCTTGGAAATTGAGTGTTCGTTGGGTCATATCGATGGTTYGCTGCATGATCACTTCAATAGGAGTCGGCTCTGGTCGCCCGGGACGGAACTCTTGCGCAATCACACTGGTGCCTTTGGGAATGTCTTTGACTTCCAAAACATTTTGTACCCCGAAGGCAAACTTCATCGACCCTGCTATCTGCTTAAACTTCAAAACGTCCATCTCAGAAAAGGACAGCAAAAGTACGAAAAAGCACATCAGCAGTGACATCAGGTCAGCGAACGTCCCCATCCACGGCGGCAAGCCGGGCGGTGGACATTTGCATTCCTCTTCTTCTTGTTGTGCCATCTAGACTCCTTACCCACGGATCACTGGCGTGAGCGGCCAATGCTTAATTATCAACATCCACTTCACGTTTGCTCTCGTTGAGGTAGTTTTTCAAAAATCCGTCGATAACACGTGGGTTTTGCCCATCCTGAATGGCCAATAAGCCATCCATAATTAAGCGCCGATTCAGTTTTTCTTGCCCTTTACGCAACGCGAGCTTGTTAGCGATAGGTGTTGCGACCATGTTGGCGAGCATGGCGCCGTACATAGTGGTCAACAAGGCCACGGCCATCGCAGGACCTATGGCTTTCGGGTCATCCATATTAGAGAGCATCGCCACCAGACCAATCAAGGTCCCGATCATCCCCATTGCCGGAGCAACATCGGCTAACGCCGCGTAAAAACTGATCCCGTGGTCATGCCGCTCTTCGGTTAGGTTGATGTCTTTTTGCAAAGTGGCCCGCACCACATCCGCATCATGCCCATCCACCAGCAAATCAACCCCTTTTTGCATAAACGAGTTACTAACTTCCATCTCTTCCAACGCCAAAAAGCCGCCTTTACGGGCGGCATCTGCCATTTCAATAATCTTTGCAATCAAGTCTTCCGGGTCATCCGACTTAAACATGAACGCCTTGCCTGCAATCTTAAAGCAAGCAAAGAACTGCCCCATGGTGTATTTGGTCAACACCACGAAAAGACTGCCCCCGATAACAATCAGTACGGACGGCACGTCGAAATACATGTTCATGGTGCCGCCCAACAGCATGGCCATAATGACGAATGCGAACGAGCCTATAATGCCGATGAGCGTCGCTATATCCACGTCAGTCTCCCTTAGATTACATCGGTTCGTTATTATTTGTTTTTGTTGTCTTTGGTTGTATCGGCAACCAATCCTATAGGTTTAGCGCAAATCCGCAAATACCAACAAGCAGAATGCGTGATTTACAAAGCGGCGTTTGGGACACAAAAATCGTCTGATGAATTTGACCCCCTGTCAGCACTGGGTTAACGTCTGCCCCTCCTTCTCTAATTTTATTGCATCATGGCTGTGAAGAAACCAGAAAATATGACCTTTGAGGACACCCTCAAAGAGTTGGATGCGATCGTCGGCGCTTTAGAGACTGGCGATCTCGCCCTTGATACGGCAATGAAGCGCTTTGAGCGTGGTATTGCGCTTGCGCGCCAAGGACAAAAAACCTTAGCAGATGCCGAACAGCGCGTTGAGATTCTGCTTTCTCAAGATGATGACGCGCCACTGACTGAATTTTCGCACGACGACAATGACTGATTCCGTTGTACAGCTCGCGCTGCGGGAGACTCAACACCGCAGCAACCAACAGCTATCGCGTTGGCTAGACACACTCTCTCACCAAGATTTACCGCTTATTAAAGCAATGCGCCACGGCTTACTGCTCGGTGGCAAACGCGTTCGTCCTTTCTTGACCTATGCTACCGGACAATTGTTTGGCGTGCCTATCACTGACTTGGACACGCCCGCTGTGGCGGTAGAGTGCATTCACGCGTACTCTCTGATCCACGATGATTTGCCCGCCATGGATGAYGATAGTCTGCGACGAGGTCAACCTACCTGCCATATCGAGTTTGATGAAGCGACCGCCATTCTCGCCGGGGATGCCTTGCAAACTTTGGCGTTTACGGTGTTATCCGAAGGGTCACTCAATCCAAACGCTGAGTCTTACCGTATCGACATGATCAGAACGCTTGCAAACGCCAGTGGCGCCAGTGGAATGTGCCTGGGTCAAGCGCTCGATCTCGCTGCTGAGGGCCAACACGTCGGGTTAGAGGCGTTAAAACAAATCCACCGTAACAAAACGGGGGCATTAATTCGAGGCGCGGTAAGACTGGGGGCTTATGCCGCCGGCGAGAAAGGGGTAATACACCTTGACGAGCTAGATACCTTTGCCAACGCCATTGGCCTCGCGTTTCAAGTGCAAGATGACATTTTAGATATCACAAGCGATACCCAAACATTGGGGAAACCGCAGGGATCGGACATGAGCGCGGATAAAAGCACCTACCCTGCGCTACTCGGTTTACAGGGCGCGCAAGAAAAAGCACAGCAACTTTACCAAGAAGCACTACACGCGCTGCATGCGATCCCCTACAATACCGAACAACTGGAAGTTTTTGCCCGATATATCATCGAGCGCAACAACTAGCATTACCAATAAAAGCGCCGAACCACTATGACACTGGATATATCAAAGTACCCTACACTCGCGTTGGCTGATACGCCGGAAGAGTTACGCACCATTCCGCGTGATCACCTTCCTGAACTGTGTGATGAGCTGCGTACCTACTTACTTAATACGGTCAGCCACTCAAGTGGTCATTTTGCGTCTGGACTTGGCACTSTCGAGCTGACTGTCGCACTCCACTATGTCTATAACACCCCTTTTGATCACCTTGTTTGGGATGTCGGTCACCAAGCCTACCCACATAAAATTTTGACGGGTCGGCGCGAAAAAATGCCGACGATTCGCAAAAAGGGCGGATTGCATCCCTTCCCGTGGCGCGATGAAAGCCCCTACGATGTGTTGTCTGTAGGCCACTCCTCCACATCAATTAGCGCCGCATTGGGAATGGCTATTTGTGCCGAAAAAGAAGGGAAAAACCGCAAAGTCGTTAGTGTGATTGGAGACGGAGCCATCACCGCAGGGATGGCATTTGAGGCGATGAACCATGCTGGGGACGTGAAACCCGACATGCTGGTGATCCTCAACGACAACGAAATGTCGATTTCAGAGAATGTTGGTGCCCTCAACAATCATCTGGCGCAGCTTCTTTCTGGTAATTTGTATACCACCATCCGAGAAGGGGGCAAAAAAGTCCTCTCGGGCGCACCACCAATTAAAGAGCTGGTCCGTCGCGCTGAAGAGCACCTCAAGGGGATGGTTGTGCCGGGGACCATGTTTGAGGAGCTCGGCTTTAACTATATCGGCCCAATCGATGGTCATGACGTGGAAGAGCTGGTTAAAACGCTAAAGAACATGCGTAACCTGAAAGGGCCGCAGTTCTTGCACGTGATGACGAAAAAAGGCAAAGGCTACGCGCCTGCGGAGAAAGATCCGATTGGTTATCACGCCGTTCCTAAATTCGATCCAAGCGTACATACCCTACCGAAATCAAAACCGGCCAGCCCGACATTTTCCAATGTCTTTGGTGACTGGTTGTGTGATATGGCCGAGCAAGACGACAAACTGCTAGCCATTACCCCGGCGATGCGCGAAGGCTCTGGTATGGTGCGCTTTTCCAAGGCGCATCCTGACAAATACTTCGATGTTGCGATTGCCGAACAACATGCCGTCWCTCTAGCGGCAGGTATGGCGATTGGTGAGTACAACCCTGTGGTGGCTATCTACTCCACCTTCTTACAGCGTGCGTACGATCAGCTGATCCATGATGTCGCCATTATGAACTTGCCGGTATTATTCGCGATCGACCGCGGTGGCATCGTGGGCGCCGACGGCCAAACGCACCAAGGGGCATTTGATTTAAGCTACCTAAGATGCATCCCGAATCTAGTGGTGATGACGCCAAGCGACGAGAACGAATGCCGTCAAATGCTCTATACCGGTCATATTCATCAGGGCCCGGCCGCGGTTCGCTACCCGCGCGGGGGAGGCATGGGCGTTGATATTGAACGCGATATGCATGCACTCCCTATCGGTAAAGGCGTGCAAAAACGCCAAGGTAAGCGCGTTGCGCTACTTAACTTTGGTACTCTGCTGCCCGGCGCCCTCGCGGCAGCAGAAGCGCTTGATGCAACCGTGGTAGATATGCGCTTTGCCAAACCTCTGGATACCGATTTAGTGGCAGAAATGGCGAAAACGCATGATTGCCTCGTCACTATTGAAGAAAACGCCACCGCTGGCGGAGCGGGAACCGGTGTGATTGAAAGCTTGATGACGCAAGGTGTCATCAAGCCGGTATTGCAAATTGGCTTGCCCGATCGCTTTATTCCACAAGGCACTCAACAAGAATTGCATGCTGAACTGCAATTAGATGGTGAGGGGATCGAAGCGCAAGTACGTGCTTACCTCGATAAAATAGGCCTGTCTTTATAAGACGGAACATTTAGACTAAAAAAGCCCGCGATACTAAGCGGGCTTTTTGATCCGTGATTACGCCATAATCTGGCGATGATGACGATTACTTGGTGCCGAAGATTTTATCGCCGGCATCACCTAGGCCAGGGACGATGTAGCCTTTGTCATTCAGCTTTTCATCGATAGCAGCAGTATAGAGCTCGACATCCGGATGCGCTTTTTTCAAAGCTTCAATACCCTCAGGAGCAGAGACTAACACCAATACTTTGATGTGCTGACAACCTTGCTCTTTGAGCAAATCGATAGTGGCAATCATCGAACCACCCGTTGCCAGCATAGGATCGACCACCAGCGCCATGCGCTCGTCGATATTGCTCGCCAACTTGTGGAAATACGGTACAGGCTCTAGCGTTTCTTCATCACGGTAAATGCCGACCACACTGATACGGGCACTTGGTACATGCTCTAGCACACCGTCCATCATACCGAGCCCTGCACGCAAAATAGGCACCACGGTGACTTTTTTACCTTTGATTTGATCAACGCTGACTGGGCCGTCCCAACCTTCGATGGTCACTTTTTCTGTTTCGAAGTCTGAAGTGGCTTCGTATGTCAGTAGGCTACCCACTTCAGTGGCAAGCTCACGAAATCGCTTAGTGCTAATATCCCGCTCACGCATCAATCCAATTTTATGCTTCACTAACGGGTGCCCGACTTCCACGACCTTCATCTTAGACTCCTTACAAAAAACAAATTCTCGGTAGTATACACGAAAGGGTTTTGCTAGCGTAGATCAAAGGCTTGACATCTCGCTTATTTCCTCATCAAACAGCTGACGCAAACGTTTTCCTTTCTAATTATCTACTGATAGAATAGCGCCGACTTTTGACTTCCAACTCCGGCGAGGAATTGCAGTGAGCGGTAAACAATCATCTCTTAGCTACAAGGATGCAGGTGTCGATATTGATGCGGGTAACGCCCTAGTCGACCGTATCAAAGGCGTCGTCAAACAAACTCACCGTCCTGAAGTAATGGGCGGCTTGGGTGGGTTTGGTGCCCTGTGTCAGTTACCGACCAAGTATAAAGAACCCGTGCTGGTTTCCGGCACTGATGGGGTAGGAACCAAATTACGTTTAGCGCTTGATGCCAATAAGCACGATACGATCGGCATTGATTTGGTCGCTATGTGTGTGAACGATCTGATTGTTCAAGGGGCTGAACCACTCTTTTTCCTCGACTACTACGCGACCGGAAAATTAGATGTCGAGACAGCGGCCGATGTGGTCACAGGGATTGCGCATGGATGCCAACAAGCCGGTTGTGCCCTGATCGGTGGCGAAACCGCTGAAATGCCGGGCATGTACTCAGGGGATGATTATGATGTCGCTGGGTTTTGTGTCGGGGTCGCGGAAAAATCCGCATTAATTGATGGCAGTAAGGTCGGTGAAGGCGATGCTCTGATTGGTCTGGCTTCTAGCGGTCCTCACTCAAACGGCTACTCTCTGATCCGTAAGATCTTGGAAGTTAGCGAGGCTGATTTAACCATGCCACTCGAAGGCAAACCTTTGGTTGAGCACTTGCTAGCACCGACTCGCATCTACGTGAAGTCAGTACTCACTTTACTTGAGCAATACCCTGCCCACGCCATTTCTCATATCACCGGTGGCGGCTTCTGGGAAAACATTCCCCGCGTATTGCCTCAAGGTACAAAAGCCGTTATTGATAGAAATAGCTGGCAATGGCCAGCCATTTTTAACTGGTTGCAGGCACAAGGCAATGTCAGTGACTATGAAATGCTGCGCACCTTTAACTGTGGCGTCGGCTTAGTCATCGCGCTACCACAAGCACATGCCGAACAAGCGATTGCACTGCTTAATGAGTCAGGGGAAACCGCTTGGCAGTTGGGCCATATTGCAACAAGTGCTGACGGCGAAGCGCAAGTGGAGTTGGTGTAATGACAAAACGCATCGTGGTGTTGATCTCGGGAAGTGGCAGTAATCTTCAGGCCTTAATCGATAAGTGCCCGCAAAACGCAAAAATTGTTGGCGTGATTGCAAACAAGCCAGATGCCTACGGCCTAACCCGCGCGGATAATGCTGGGATCGAGACTCGCGTGCTCGAAAACTCGCGCTATGACACTCGCGACGCTTACGATCATGCGTTGGCAACCGCCATTGATGCGTTCGCTCCTGACTTGGTCGTTCTCGCCGGCTTTATGCGTATACTCACCCCAGCCTTTGTCGAGCACTACCAAGGACGAATGCTGAATATTCATCCGTCGTTGCTCCCCAAATACACGGGCTYACATACCCACCAGCGCGCGATTGAGGCGGGTGATACCGAGCATGGCACCTCAGTGCATTTTGTCACAGAAGAACTGGATGGTGGCCCGGTGATTTTACAAGCACGTGTCCCCATCTTTGCAGACGACGACGCCAATACCGTTGCCGCCCGGGTGCAACAACAAGAGCACCAGATTTATCCTTTGGTTGTTCGCTGGTTTGTCGAAGAGCGCTTACGCATGGAAGCTGGCCAAGCTTGGCTCGACGGCGCGCCGTTGGGCCCTGCTGGCTATGCCGCTGATGAATATGACGACCTAAAAGCCTAGTGTGATTCGCCCTGATCAAAAAAGGCGCCTGATGGCGCCTTTTCTATGCTGGCAAAACCGCAATCAGGTCGTTGCATACTGATCTTGATTGGTGCAATACACTTCACCAAAATGGAAGACGCAGTACTCCCCTTCTGCCATTTTGTGCCAGTTTTCATTATTGGTTAGCGGCTGAGTCGCGATCACAGTGACGACATCATTGGGCGTAGTCTCCTCATGAAAATCAACCGTCATTTCCTGATCGATCAAGCTCGCTTTACCAAACGGGGCCCGCCGTGTAATCCAGTGCAAGTTATTACTGCAATACGCCATCACATAGTCACCATCGCTAAACAGCATGTTGTACACTCCAAGTGCACGTAACCGATCGCAACGCGAGGCGATAAAGTCGAACACCTCACACATGTTATCGGGTTGCTGTGGGTAGTGCTTGTATAGCTCATTGAGCAGCCAACAGAAGGCTTTTTCGCTGTCGGTTTCTCCCACAGGCTTAAAGTGGCCCGTTTCTAAGCTTTCAAACCCAGATAGCTGACCATTGTGGGCAAACGTCCAATAACGTCCCCAAATTTCGCGAGTAAAAGGATGCGTGTTTTCAAGGCTGACGCCACCTCGATTAGCCTGACGAATATGACTGACTACCGCACAGCTTTTGATCGGATAACTGGTTACCAGCTCAGCCACTTTAGATTGGCAGCTTGGGGCGGGATCTTTAAAAGTGCGAAACCCTTTCCCTTCGTAAAAGGTAATGCCCCAGCCATCTCGATGCGGTCCTGTTTTTCCACCGCGCTGAATAAGCCCAGTAAAACTAAAACAGATATCCGTCGGCACATTGGCACTCATGCCAAGCAGTTCACACATTCTTTCATCTACCTCCGAGCATTATGCCGCCATTTCCTTTTCCACCAGCTGGATAAGGATATGGATAATCTTAATATGAACTTCTTGAATACGATCTGCATAGCCAAAATGAGGGACACGAATTTCGATATCCGCAAGACCAGCCATTTTGCCGCCGTCTTTTCCAGTCAGCATGATGGACTTCATGCCTTTCGCTTTCGCCGCATCGATCGCGTTAAGAATGTTGCCTGAGTTTCCTGAGGTAGACAGACCAAAGAGGACGTCGCCTTTCATGCCGACGGCTTCAACATAGCGTGAAAAAACAAACTCATAGCCAAAGTCGTTGGAAACACAAGAAAGGTGGCTTGGATCAGAAATCGCAATCGCAGGATATCCCGGACGGTTTTCACGATAACGGCCCGTTAACTCCTCGGCAAAATGCATGGCATCACAGTGCGAGCCACCGTTCCCACACGAAAGCACCTTGCCACCCGCTTTGAAGCTATCGGCCAATAGCTTGGCAGCTTCTTCAATTTGTTGAATGTTTTTGTCGTCACTTAAAAAGGCATTCAGAACAGTAGCGGCTTCCGACAGCTCACCGCGAATAATATCTTGGTACATGGCATGTTCCCATCGTTGAAAAAGGCCAGGCTCTCACTCTGTGCACCGGGGGGGTGAGAGCGGATTTAAGGTCAGTGTAACCGTATCGTTTTGTGCCTGTCGACTGCCGCTTGCGTGTTGGTCTCGAGCTAGGTCACGTTTGTTCAAATGGCAACCTATCTTTCCAACTTTGGCGAAGAATGATTGATGATTTTCTCACCTTGCAAGCCACATCACACCGTATCAATTTACAAATATTTAAATTTTTGCTTACATTAAGTGGTACGACCTCTTACCTCACTTGAGGGGAGGCTAACTAAACCGAAGGAGATGACGTGATGGCGACAGGGTTATTTATCGCTGCCATGCTAATTGTGGCAGGCGTACTCGCATACCATCGTGCCAATTTGCTGGTTTCAACAGCTGTATTGGCTGCGGGACTAGTAGTAGGGACTTTACTGGGTAGTGTCGGACAGATCACTTGGCTGATCTTTGCCGTAATCGCACTGCCACTTAATATCGCGACATTCCGTCGCAACTGGATCAGTAAGCCAGCGTTTAAAGCGTTTAAATCTGTGATGCCAGAAATGTCAGCCACAGAAAAAGAAGCTATCGACGCAGGCACAGTATGGTGGGAAGCCGATCTTTTCCGTGGCACGCCTGACTGGAACAAATTGCATGATATCCCAGCACCACGTTTAAGTGCCGAGGAGCAGGCGTTCTTGGATGGTCCTGTGAATGAAGTCTGCCGTATGGTTGATGACTATCAAGTCACCCACGAGCTAGCAGATTTACCACCAGAGGTATGGCAATACCTGAAGGACAACAAGTTCTTCGCCATGATCATCAAAAAACAATATGGTGGCCTCGAGTTCTCCGCTTACGCCCAGTCTTTGGTGTTACAAAAACTGTCTGGCGTGTCAGGCGTACTGTCATCTACGGTCGGGGTCCCTAACTCCCTCGGTCCGGGTGAGCTGTTGCAGCACTACGGCACCGAAGAGCAAAAAGACCACTACTTACCGCGCCTTGCTGAGGGTAAAGAAATTCCATGCTTTGCCTTAACCAGCCCAGAGGCAGGCTCCGATGCGGGCTCGATCCCTGACTACGGAGTAGTCACAAAAGGGATGTGGGAAGGCAAAGAAGTGCTGGGGATGAAAATCACCTGGAACAAACGCTACATCACCCTAGCCCCTGTCGCTACCGTACTCGGTCTCGCGTTTAAACTTCGCGATCCTGACCATCTACTTGGTGATCAAGATGAGCTCGGTATTACCTGTGCACTGATCCCGACCGATTTAGAAGGTGTCGATATCGGCCGTCGTCACTTCCCTCTGAACGTTCCATTCCAAAATGGACCGACACAGGGACATGACGTCTTCGTTCCAATGGACTTTATCATTGGTGGCCAGAAAATGGCGGGCCAAGGTTGGCGTATGCTGATGGAATGTCTGTCGATTGGTCGCGGTATCACCCTGCCATCGAACACCACAGGCGGCCTGAAGTCAGCAGCCTTGGCAACCGGTGCTTATGCGCGTATTCGTCGTCAGTTCAAATTGCCGATCGGTAAAATGGAAGGGATTGAAGAGCCTCTAGCGCGTATCGCAGGCAATGCTTACGTGATGGACGCCGCCAGTGCCCTGACCGTGACCGGGATTGACTTGGGAGAAAAACCGTCGGTGATCTCCGCCATCGTCAAATATCACTGTACGCATCGTAGTCAACAAGGTGTGATTGATGCGATGGATGTTGTGGGCGGTAAAGGTATCTGCCTTGGTCCTAAAAACTTCTTAGGACGCAACTATCAAGGCTCACCCATCGCAATAACCGTTGAAGGTGCGAACATTTTGACGCGTTCGATGATCATCTTCGGTCAAGGGGCGATCCGCTGTCATCCATTTGTCTTGGATGAAATTCGTGCCAGCGAAGATACCGATTCACAACGTGCATTAAGTGCCTTTGATCGCGCACTGTTTGGTCACGTTGGCTTTGTGATGAGTAACCTTGCTCGCACATTGTGGCTGGGCCTGACCGATGGCCGCTTCTCGAAAACACCACGTAAAGACGAAACACGCCGTTACTACCAGCAAATGAACCGCTACAGTGCGGCATTAGCGCTGCTGGCTGACGTTTCAATGGCGGTTCTCGGGGGTAATTTGAAGCGTAAAGAGCGTCTGTCTGCGCGTCTGGGTGATGTGCTTAGTCAGCTTTATCTTGCCTCTGCAACCATGAAACGTTACGCCGATGAGGGCTATCAGAAAGACGATCTGCCATTGGTTCATTGGGGTATGCAAGATGCCATGTACCAAACTGAGCAAGCGCTGGATGAGTTCCTTGCCAACTTCCCAAATCGTATGATTGCAGGATTGGTACGTGCCCTCGTGTTCCCATTAGGTAAAGGTCGCCGCAAACCAAGTGATCGCTTAGACGGAAAGCTTGCGGTGATTTTGCAATCGCCAAGTGCAACACGTGATCGCATTGGCCGAGGACAATTCTTCGAGCCTGGTAACGCCATTGGGAATATCGAAAAAGCGCTTCACGACATTCTCACTGCAGAGCCGATTCACAAAAAAGTTTGTGACGGTATCGGCGAGAAACTGCCATTTATGTTCTTAGATCAAGTGGCACAGAAAGGTCTGGATGCGGGCGTGATCAGCGAACAAGAAGCACAGCTGCTCCGTGACGCCGAAGTGGGTCGACTAGAAACCATCAATGTTGACGACTTCGATCCTGCAGAGCTTCCTGCTGCATCGACCAAAGTGGGAAAGATGCATGATGCAGCTTAATGATTCTCGTTAAGCTGCCCAAATAAAAAGAGAAGGCAATTGCCTTCTCTTTTTTTATTCTTTACTTCCCTTTTTTATTCTTTATCCGGTTTATCCATGTCCAACTCATCGCCCATTTCTTCGTGCGTGTCTTCATCGGGTGGCGGCGCTTCCAATTCTTGAGCTGCTTCAGCGAGCTTACGGGCTTTGCGCTTTTTCAGCACAAACCAAACCGCCGCCACGAGCAGAACAATCAATAGATTCCCTACACCGATAATCAGCAAAGATGTCGTGCGGGCCTTTTCTTTCTCTCGCTCACGGCGCCGCTCTTCTGCTGCCGCTTGCAATTCACGCTCACGCGCCAACCGCTCGGCTTCTGCTTGTTCAAGCGCTTCATAATCGGTCACCGCAAACGTCTGCTCAGGTAAACTAAAAACCAGCGGCCGACCTGACAGTAAATCCGTCGCATAAAGCATACTGCTCCATTTGTACTGGCCCGGCGTGGATGCATACGGGATGTCCAATGTCATCGTCATGGATTTATCATCGTTCGATGTTTGGTAAACCGTAGTCTTCCCTTCCGTGTCGATGAATTTGGCATGCACCGATATGCTACCCGGCTCAATACTGGCTTCCTCGGCCTGAATAACCAGCTTGTGTGGCTCATCATCAATTTGACTTTGTTTAAACGTCGCCATCAATGGCGTTGGATACACCAGTACTTCTTGCTCTAAGGTGCGGAAAAAAATGCCATTGCCTGACGTCACTCGCGCTCGGTATTTACCGGGCATCACATTCACCGGCAGTGCGACGGTGAAGATACCATCGTTGGGCTTTTCGTCTAAGCCCGTCCCATCGTCACTAAAATGCCCGAGTGAGCGCGGCTGAGGGCGCTGATCAGGGTTGAGCGATTCAGGATCTTCGACGTACTCGGTAAAGGTGACATTCAAATCAACGCGCTCGATGAAATCGCGCAGGATGAGAGGCTCATCGCCAAGTTTTAATCGCGCCGTGAATTTCACCGTTTCCCCCTGATACAAACGCGGAGGAAGATCATCAACCTGCATACGCAGGTCGCTCAGCACTTTTACTTTGTTATCAGGGCTAACTCGGCCAATCGCTTGCCACGGACCGGGCATGGGATCAGTAATGGAAACGATGTCCATGTCCGATTCTTGGTGCCAGGAAACTTTATCCGGATGTCGCCAAGCGTAGTACTTAGTGCCGTCGGGGCGCACCAGGACCACAGGGACACTGGGGTCTTCTCGGTAAATCACGAACGCGGCACGCTCAATGGTAGGATCAACCCGAAAGCGGTTTTCCAGCAGACGTATTTCTTGCTCATTGGCTTGCGCCAATAATGGGATACAAAGACAGGCAGTCCACCACCGCTTTTTCATGTGCTCTCCTACTGTCGCCAAAGACAGCTACCATTTTGCTCAATAAAATCTAAACGCGCTTCGTGTGCACTTAGTTCATCGGCGGACGCGGGGATAATCTTTAGCGGTTTCTGACGTTTGACCGAACGCGGCGCCATCGGGCTCGCATTGTCCGTGTCAGTTCCTGCGTTAAAAGACAAGCTGGTTTGCCCGCCCGTCATCAGTAAGTAAACGTCGGCTAAGATCTCGGCATCAAGTAATGCCCCGTGCAACGTGCGGCGAGAATTATCAATACCATAGCGCTCACATAAAATATCCAAGTTATTGCGCTTACCTGGGAAGATTTTCTTCGCCATGGCAAGGGTATCGGTAATCGAACAGATCTCGCTCGTCTTTAACGCCACCCCCAGGTTTTTAAACTCGTAGTCCATGAAACCGACGTCAAAGGGTGCATTGTGGGCAATTAGCTCTGCCCCTTCTACAAAGGATACAAATGCCTCATGCACATCGGCGTATGTCGGTTTGTCGGCGAGAAAAGCATCCGTGATACCGTGTACCTCAATGGCTTCAGGATCAATCGCACGTGTCGGTTTAATGTAGGCATGAAAGTGCCGACCGGTTAGCTTACGATTGATAATTTCAACCGCGCCGATTTCGATAATGTTGTGTCCCTGATAATGAGGGCCACCTTCGCGGTTCATACCTGTGGTTTCGGTATCAAGAACAACAAGGCGATCGTAATTCGCTTTCATGGCAATACTTATGTCAAACTTGGCAGATTCTAATATCCGATAGTACCAAAGATGACCAAGCAGGTAGAAATTTTCACAGACGGTTCATGCCTCGGTAACCCAGGTCCCGGTGGTTACGGTGTGGTGATGCGTTATAAACAGCACGAAAAAAACTTGAGCGCCGGTTATACCCTCACAACGAACAACCGTATGGAGCTCATGGCGGCTATCGTCGGACTGAACGCTCTTACCTCTTCATGCGAGGTCGTGCTTACCACAGACAGCCAATACGTACGCCAAGGGATCACACAATGGATCCATAACTGGAAAAAACGTCAGTGGAAAACGGCGGATAAAAAGCCTGTGAAAAACGCTGATTTATGGCAGCAACTCGATGTAGCGGCTGCCAAGCATACGGTGACGTGGAACTGGGTAAAAGGCCACGCTGGTCACCCAGAAAACGAACGCTGTGATGAATTAGCCCGAGAGGCAGCCAATCACCCTACTCTGGTTGATGAAGGGTATCAGCCTCAATAAGCACGTTTTATCCACCGTTTGGCACCACCCCACCTAAAGGCGCAACGGCTTTTTTCAGTTTCCAGCGTGGTTTGATGGGTTTTAACGGGTAGCTGCGTTTACGAGCGATAATAAAGTAGACGCAGCCGACCAGGGGCGTGAATTCAGCAAAGCTGCTTTCTACCCAAGCGTGTCTCGCCTTGGGCTGTTTCGTTGGCCACAAACCAAAGTGCGTTGCAGTGGTCACCTCATAATTCATCACACTTAGCCAATCGCGGATCCTCAGTGGAGAAAACATACGTCCACTCCATGGCAGTCGCTGGCCGCGTCCCCGCAATACACGCTTGATTCCCATCACGCTGGTCGGGTTGACGCCGGATAAAATAAGATATCCATCGTCAATCATCACGCGATCCACCTCACGCAGCAGCCGGTGAGGATCATCGCTATAGTCGAGCTGATGAGCCAGTAAGCACGCATCAAACGATTTTTCGATGAAGGGAAGCGCATAATGCTCTGCGGTTAAGTTGCGCATTGGATTACGTTTATCCACACAGACTTGGTGTTGAATGTTACACTGTTGGCTGACCAGTTCGCAGCTTAGCCCGCCGAGCTTCAGTAAATGGTAGCCAAACAGGTTAGGCAAGCATTCATCTAAACGCGTTTGTAACTGCGCTCGTGTCCAATCCCCATACGCAACTTGGTCCCACGTATAGGGGTAATCATAGTGATAATCGATGCGCGCTGGTTTCATGGTCAAGGCTCATTCTATTGCTGGAGAACCCAATGCTCAGTGTCAAAAGCATACCTGCATTTAACGATAATTACATATGGCTCATTATTAGTGAAGATAACCGTTGTGCGGTGGTCGATCCGGGTGAAGCACATCAAGTTATCGACTACATTCAGGCACATGAGTTGACCTTATCCTGCATTTTAATCACACACCATCACTGGGATCACACCAATGGCATTGAAGATTTAGTACGCTTTGCGCCAAGTGCTGCGGTGATCGGTCCCGATGTAAAGCCTATCCCTCGGCTTACGATGGCAGTGAAAGACGGTGACCAGATCGATGTGTTTGATCACCGTTTTCTGGTGGTGGGCGTAGAAGGCCATACCGAGGATCATATCGCGTTTGTCGGCGATGGTAAGCTATTCTGCGGTGATGCTCTATTTTCAGCAGGATGCGGCCGCTTACTCGGTGGCACCGCAGAACAAGCCGTTAACTCATTGAAAAAGCTTGCATCCTTACCCATCGAAACTCAGGTTTTTTGTGCGCATGAATACACCGCGGCTAACGTCGCTTTTGCATTAACCGTTGAACCGGAAAATGATGCGCTACATTTGTATAGAGAAGAAGTAAATAGGTTGCGTGCGCAGCAAAAACAGACTCTACCGAGTACCATTGAGCGCGAACGGCGCATAAACCCATTTTTACGAACGAGCGAACCGACTGTGATTCAAGCGGTGAGTGGCCGAGCCACTGATGACAGTGAGCTAGAAGTATTCAGGGCGCTGCGGCAGTGGAAGGACGAATTTTGAGCTGAGTCTCTTGTCATCAATAGAGCCAGCCCCTATTATCATCGGCTATTTTGGACGAAGGTTTTATGCAATGAAGTACCGTTTTGTTATCTTGAGCACCCTGTTGCTGAGCGGCTGTCAGCTGACAGGTGATGCTCAGAATACGGATATCGCAACAAAAAAGACCCCAGTCGCGGCTACTCCGGTTAAAGCAACACCGACCGTTTCCGCGACCAAGAAACAACCGACCCCAGCGACACCAACGGTACTTTCACCGCAAATGCAGGAGGATGTGTGGCAACGAATCAGCATGCAGCTGTCACTGCCCGTCCCTAATAACAGCGCTATCCGCCAGTACCGCAATTGGTACCTGAAATATCCAAACCATATTGCCACCGTCGCGGAACGTGCCACTCCTTTCTTGCACTTAATTGTTGAGAAAGTGGAAGCGCGCAATATGCCACTTGAGATCGCATTGCTACCTATCGTCGAAAGCTCGTTTGATCAATTTGCTTACTCTCACGGTCGTGCCGCTGGCTTATGGCAGTTTGTACCAGCAACCGGTGAACGCTTCGGACTGGAGCAAAATTGGTGGTATGACGGTCGTCGTGATGTGGCAAAAGCCACCGATGCTGCCTTGGACTACTTGGAATACCTCAACGGTATGTTTGAAGGTAATTGGCTTCATGCTATTGCCGCCTACAATTCCGGTGAAGGCCGCGTTGCTCGTGCGATTCGTAATAATGAAAAGCGGGGCAAGCCAACCGACTTTTGGCATCTCGATTTACCCAAAGAAACCAGCAGCTACGTCCCCAAACTGATTGCACTGGGCGACGTCATTCGTCACAAAGACAAATATGGCCTTGAGGTTCCCGCCATCGCGAACAAACCCGCATTGGCATTGGTTGAACCCAACATCCAAATGGATTTAGCTCTGGCAGCCAACTATGCTGGCCTGAGCGTGTCAGAGTTACAAAGCCTTAACCCGGCTTACAACCACTGGGCAACCGCGCCTTCCGGTCCTACCCATTTGCTACTTCCTATCGATAAGGTCGATCGTTTCAACACCGAACTGGCGAAGAATAATAACCAAGGGCTACGCGTGGAGCGTTATTACGTCCAATCGGGCGATAGCCTGAGTGAAATTGCCGCCCACTACAATACGACGGTCAAGGTACTACAGCGCGCTAACCAACTGAATACCACGCGTATTCGCGTCGGTCAGCCTCTGATGATCCCAGTCTCATTGAAAGACGAATCTCAATACACCTTAAGCGCCCCACAGCGCCTTGCCGCGTTACAAGCCGCTGAACGCGACGGTTACAAACGTACCCATACTGTGCGCAAAGGGGATAGCTTCTGGACAATTGCTCGCCGTTATGACGTTGACTACCAGCAACTGGCAAAGTGGAATGGCATGAGCCCTAGAGATACCTTGAGTATTGGGCAAAAGCTGGTCGTTTGGGATAAAAACGATAACGCAAAACGTGTTCGTACCATCACTTATCAGATTCGCCAAGGCGACTCTCTAAGCAGCATTGCGCAGCGTTACAATGTGTCCGTGTCTGATCTGGTCAAATGGAATCAGCTACGCAAGAACGCCTATATTCAGCCGGGTCAGCGTCTTACCCTGCATATTGATATCTCGCGGAGTAGCGGCTCATGATGGTAGCGTCCTCCAACCCTTTGTTCGCCTTGCGTGATATTGTCATCCGGCCGAGTGCCTGCTTTGCCGCATTGAGCCAGCGTCCTGCATGGGCGTGGCTGGCGTACTTATTACTGTGCTTTAGCTCAATGGCGTTTTGGAACGCCTACTTCGACCACACTGATCTAGCTACCCTTCAGCGCGTGTTAACTCAAACACTCTCTATGTCCGAAGGCGATGCCCAGCAATGGTTGGAACGTGAGACCCTATTGGCGTCAGAGGTGCTAGGAGACTGGTTTGGACGCGCAGCGGTCATCTTCGCGCTGGCACTTTGGTTCCGTCTTGCCACTAAACAAGAAGCACCAACTTTTGGCTACCGACATTGGCTTGCAGCAACCAGCTTTATCCTACTGCCCGCCATCGTGGGTGATCTGGCTAGCTATACCAATATGATGTTGTCACCGAGTTTCATTCTACCTGCCCACGCAGATCTCAACAGCCTTAACGGGCTGTTAAAATTGCCGATGACGTCAGATTGGAGTGCTTGGGCGGCGAGCCTACCCATTCTTCTTCCTTGGTATTGGGTGCTCAGTATTACCGTCTTGGCCCTCTGGACGCCGCTTGAACAAGGTAAAGCGATTGTGGTTGCCACCCTGCCTTGGTTTGCCGTCTTTGGGGGATGGGCCCTGATGATTGCCGTTAGCTAATCACCTTCAACTGCGCCTCCATCGGAGTATGATCGGAGGCGCCGTTATCCAACGCTTTTGCGCCTTCCACCACTAACCCTCTATAAAAAACATGATCCAACGGCAAGCCAAATTTCGTGATCCGCTCATCCGGGCTAAACGCCATTTCCTGAAGCGATAATCTAGAGACCATTGCCCTTACCGCCTCTAAACGACGCTGAGACCAAGTATTGAAGTCCCCAGCGAGAATAATCGGCCCTTCAACCTGCGCGAGCACTTTTTCTAACGCCGCCAGCTGTTTCTTATACGCTGACATGGCGTACGTAAAGTTAATGCTATGAATATTTACCACTGCCAGTCGCTGACCATTAGACAGTTGATATTCGCTGTACAAAGCACTTTTCGGCAGCCTTAGATAAGGTTCAACGGCGATATATGCACAGCTATGCATAGGATTAACCTGAGACAAATTCATCACCCCAGCCACAGCATCTTGCATAGCAAACGCATAAGCCTGATCGTAGTGAAGTGACGCTTGGTTTATCCAGCGAGAAAGCTGAGGACCAAAACTGGCTTCTTGCAATAACATTAACCGGTGAGGGTCACGGTATTGACTCAGCGCCGTCTCCCAATGAGGACGTTGCTGTTTATAAATATTCCACACCAATAATGAAAAATGCCCGTCTTCATCCAATGGAGAAGCATGAATATAATCAACACATTGCCGATGAATACCTGAGACGGTATGCAACTGGGTACTATCTGGCACGGTAAAATAGCCATTTACACCCACCACAGCGGCCGGCACTAGAATCGCTGTGCCCCACGCCATCGCTTTACCAATTCGCCGTTTCATCACGTCTACCACTTTTGATTACTCAGCCACTGTGAGTATAACCTGCCATCAGTTCGGGCGCCGATTTTGCGCGTCTTGCGGTTAAAATACAAGCAAAGATCTCACTTTATGACTTGCCGATAATCGAGCCCCAGAGATAGGATGTGAAAGCAATAATAACAATATACATTCAAGGAGCGACGCCACATGCTCAATAACCTATTTGTGTATGGCACCCTGTGTCCGGGGGAACGGAATCATTATTTACTTGCTGATGTTCAAGGAGACTGGTATCCCGCTACATTGCAAGCAGTACGCACGGATCGTGGATGGGGATCGGCAAAAGGCTATCCAGGGATTGAACTCAGTGACAATCCCGACGATATCGTGCACGGTTGGTTGCTAAAAGCAAAAGACCTCACGGCGACCATCCCCCAATTAGATGAATTCGAAGGAGCGGGCTATCAACGCGTTATTGTAGAAATTCGTTATCAACCAAATATGGATATGGTACAGACCACGACCGCCTTCACTTATGAGCTCTGCTTTAGTCATCAGCCAGAAGAAGCAGGCCCAAGCCAGTTTGTCGCCAAAAACTATTAGCGCTGTCAGACAGTCAAAAGCACCGACAAGCGTCAGTGCTTTTTGAGTAGCAGAGATAGATGGGTTCGACCGGTAATATTGAGGTCAAAAAAAGCACCGACAAATGTCGATGCTTTTTAGATGGCAGGGGTGGAGGGATTCGACCGGGCTGGCGTTCCAGCACCCAACACGCGGTTTCGATGACACACCCAAAACTATCCATCAGTTAGTTTATCAGTAGTATTGAGATCAAAAAAAAGCACCGACAAATGTCGGTGCTTTTTAGATGGCAGRGGTGGAGGGATTCGACCGGGCTGGCGTTCCAGCGCCCAACACGCGGTTTCGATGACACACCCAAAACTATCCATCAGTTAGTTTATCAGTAGTATTGAGATCAAAAAAAAGCACCGACAAATGTCGGTGCTTTTTAGATGGCAGGGGTGGAGGGATTCGAACCCCCAACACGCGGATTTGGAATCCGCTGCTCTGCCAATTGGAGCTACACCCCTATAAATAGTGGCGGAGTGGACGGGACTCGAACCCGCGACCCCCGGCGTGACAGGCCGGTATTCTAACCAACTGAACTACCACTCCGCACCAATTCTGTCTCATCAAAGTCTTACGCATATCCGCTTTGATGCTTAAATTTTTGCTAACTAAAGCCCAACATTAAGCTCTAATTAGATTATCTTGTTTGATGCGATGAGGATGTTGAATCGAGACGCGCAGTGTATGCCAATACATGAGCATCGCAGATATCAACAGCATCGAGCTATCAACAAGATAAGCAATGAGAGCCTGGCGATGTCCTACTCTCACATGGGGAGACCCCACACTACCATCGGCGCTGCTTCGTTTCACTACTGAGTTCGGCATGGAGTCAGGTGGGTCCAAAGCGCTATGGTCGCCAAGCAAAATTTTGT
>NZ_MUFL01000120.1:0-6405 GCF_001995355.1 Salinivibrio sp. PR919
CAAAACAAAATTCAAAACAAAATTTTGCTTGGCGACCATAGCGCTTTGGACCCACCTGACTCCATGCCGAACTCAGTAGTGAAACGAAGCAGCGCCGATGGTAGTGTGGGGTCTCCCCATGTGAGAGTAGGACATCGCCAGGCTTTGATTATAAATTGTGACTGTTGCTTGCGATTTTTGATAGCTACGGTGCTCATGTACTGACGTACACTGCGCGTCTCGCTTCAAAACTCCCGTCACACAGACACAATTTAAGCATCAAAGCGGATATATGTAAGACTTTGATGAGAAAACACCAAGCCCTGACCTGACGGTCAGGGCTTTTTTTGTATCTTGAGAGTGCATCAGCCCTGCGCGTCTCGATTCAACATCCTCATCGCATCAAACAAGATAATCTAATTAGAGCTTAATGTTGGGCTTTAGTTAGCAAAAATTTAAGCATCAAAGCGGATGTGTGTAAGACTTTGATGAGAAAACATCAAGCCCTGACCTTATGGTCGGGGCTTTTTTGTATCTTGAGGGTGTATCAGCCCTATGCGCCTCGCTTCAAAACTCCCGTCACACAGACATAATTCAATCATCAAAGCAGATAAACGTAAGACGTGAAGTTCAAACACTAAGCTCTGAACTGACAGTCGGGGCCTAATCTTATCGCAGTCATCTTGAGTAATACTGGCACGGGTGATGTGACGCTTTGTTCGTTGTTGCAGCTACATATAGATATGCGATGTGTGACTGCCAGCCATTATTTTATCCGTGCTGATTCGTATCTAGCAGGCATAAAAAAGCCCCCAATTTTGGAGGCTTTAGCCTGAGTGTTTCGCTCTCTTTTAGCGTGGGTTTTTCTCAATGAGTTCACGCGTCCTCTGGGCCGGCTCTTCAAGCCCCAGCTTTTCGTAGGCTTTTAACATTAATGGTAGAGAAGCACGCGCGGCCTCTGTATCTGGAAAGTCTCGCTGTATAGCCTGACAACGATTCACGGCGGCAACCCAAGCTTCGCGACGAATATAGAAATCCGCAGTGGCCAATTCATAGTTAGCTAAGCGGTTTTTCAGTGCCACCATCCGTGCTTTCGCGTCTGCAGCATATTCACTATTAGGGTAGCGTTCGAGTAAGCGACGAAAATCGGCAAAGGCCTTTCTGGCGGGTTCAGGGTCGCGATCATTACGCTCCATGCGGAGAATATCGTGGATCAGGCTGCGATCTTGCGCCATGTGAACCAAACCACGCATATAGACTACCCAATCGCTTTCTGGGTGAGCTGGATGCATACGGATAAAACGATCTATGGTGGCTTCTGCGAGCGCGAGATCGTCGTTTTTGTAATAGGCGTAGATCAGATCAAGCTGGACTTGATCGGAGTATGCGCCAAACGGATAGCGTGAATCGAGCGCTTCGAGTTTTTCGATCGCAGTGATCCAAGCGCCTTTGTTTAACTGCGCCTCTGCATCTTGATACAGCTTAGATGGCGGATCATCTTGAACGACTTGGTTGTTACTTGAACAGCCCGCGAGTATTGAGGTGGCTAACAGCGCAGTAAGCGTAAGGCGTTTCATGGGTTATCGCACTTCCTTGAAAAGTTTTTATGCCATCTGGATTACGGTCGCAGCGGCAAACAGATACAATGTCATTATTCCGGCTATTTTATCCAGTGACAGGCGACTATAGCAAAAGGCGAGAGCGGGCGATACGCCACACGCCGCCATAACGACTGTCGCGAGGGATTAGTCATAGAAATCACAGAAAAGTTCGATATGGCACAACAGATAGAATTATCTCACCACATTCAAGACCACCAACTGGGCCAACGACTCGACCAAGCAATTGCAGAGCTGTTCCCTGACTACTCGCGTTCTCGGATCAAAACATGGATCCAAGCAGGGCAAGTGCGCTTAGACGGAGAGGTAATGGATAAGCCTCGCCATAAAGTGATGGGGGGAGAAGCGATACAGATCCAAGCGGAAGTGGAAGATGATAATCGCTGGATCCCGCAAGATATCCCTCTAGATATTGTCTACGAAGATGATGACTTGTTGGTAATTAACAAACCTGCAGGTTTAGTCGTGCATCCGGGCGCTGGGTGCCCAGATGGCACTATCTTAAACGGATTATTGTATCTATATCCTGAGATCGGCGATGTGCCTCGCGCAGGTATCGTGCACCGGCTCGATAAAGATACGACAGGGTTGATGGTTGTCGCTAAAACCATCCCAGCGCAAACGCGATTAGTGCGTGCCTTGCAAAAGCGTAAAATTACTCGCGAATATGAGGCGATTGCGATCGGGAATATGACCGGAGGCGGATTGGTGGATAAGCCCATTGGCCGTCACGCCACCAAGCGCACCCATATGGCGGTACACGAGCTAGGCAAGCCCGCAATCACCCACTATCGGGTAGCGGAGCATTTTCGAGGTCATACACGGCTAAGGCTGCGATTGGAAACCGGACGCACTCACCAAATTCGTGTCCATATGGCCTATTTGAACCATCCTTTGGTAGGCGATCCTTTATATGGAGGAAAGGCTAAGCCACCGCGTCAGGCGGACGATGTGTTGGTTCAAGGTTTGCGTCAGTTCAAACGACAAGCTTTGCATGCAGCGATGCTACGCTTAGATCATCCGGTGACGGGCGAGCAAATGGAATGGCATGCCCCGGTTCCTGAGGATATGGTCGCGTTGACCGAGCTACTCAGAGATGACCAAGCGAAATACGGTGAAGAGGACTATTAATGGAATGTATCCAGCCTGACTGGCCCGCGCCGCGTCATGTAAAGGCACTGACTACCACTCGCCTCGGTGGGACGAGTCAGGGCGCCTTTTCAGGCTGGAACCTTGGCCTACATGTGGGGGATGACGCTGAAGTTGTCTCGCAAAATAGGGCCATTCTGCAAGCGCTGGTTGGTGGTCCTATCACCTGGCTTAATCAAGTTCATGGTACACAGGTAGCACGGCTACCGTGTGTTGAGAGCTTGCCAGACGCTGATGCGGCGGTGACGGACGTATCTGGTCAAGTGTGTACAGTGATGACCGCTGACTGCTTACCTGTTTTGATCACCGATCGGCAGGGATCACAAGTTGCGGCTGTACATGCAGGTTGGCGAGGGCTACTCGACGGAGTTATAGAGGCAACCGTCGCCACGTTTACGGACTCGACCCAATGTATGGCTTGGCTGGGGCCGGCAATCGGTCCCATGCATTTTGAGGTCGGGCAGGAGGTTTATGACGCTTTTACGCGCGACTGCCCGGCGGCTCGCTCAGCTTTCGTTCGCCAACCGCATCAGAAGTATCTTGCCGACTTGTATCTGCTGGCGAAACAGCGCCTTGCCAAAATGGGCGTCACGGACGTGTACGGTGGCGACCATTGTACTTACCAGCAACGAGAACAGTTCTATTCTTACCGACGTGATGGGCAAACAGGCCGTATGGCCAGTTGTATTTGGCTGACAAAATAAAGTCAGTGGCGATGGTTGAAAACCTCACTGATGGTGCCCATTTATTCATCAAGCTAAGGTGTTAAGTGGGAGGAGCTATGCGCCTTGATCGTTTTACCAGTAAATTTCAAATCGCTATTTCTGATGCACAGTCACTGGCATTAGGACGTGATCATCAATATATCGAACCCGTTCACTTGATGAGCGCATTGCTCAATCAAGATAGCAGTGCGATTCGCCCTTTACTCACCATGATGAACGTAGATGTGAGCCAACTGCGTTCTAGCCTTTCTGAATTACTTGATCGCTTACCTAAAGTGACAGGGACGGGCGGCGAAGTTCAGCTTTCTAATAATCTCGGTATCCTCTTCAACCTGTGCGATAAGATCTCGCAAAAGCGTAAAGACAAGTACATCTCGTCTGAGTTATTTGTGTTAGCCGCGGTGGAAGATAAAGGACCATTAGGTGAGTTGTTGCGCAGCCATGGCTTAACCAGCCAAAAAGTGGAAGAGGCGATTGAGAAAGTCCGCGGTGGGCAACAAGTGGATGACCCTAATGCGGAAGAAAATCGACAAGCGCTTGAAAAATTCACCATCGATCTCACTGAGCGAGCGGAGCAGGGCAAACTGGATCCTGTGATTGGTCGCGATGATGAAATTCGTCGTACCGTACAAGTGTTGCAGCGGCGTACCAAAAACAATCCCGTGTTAATCGGTGAACCCGGTGTCGGTAAAACCGCCATTGTGGAAGGCTTAGCTCAGCGTATCGTCAACGGTGAGGTTCCTGAAGGGCTACGCAAAAAACGCGTTCTCTCGCTAGACATGGGCTCTTTGGTGGCCGGCGCGAAATACCGTGGTGAATTCGAAGAACGTTTAAAAGCGGTGTTGAATGAACTTGCGAAAGAAGAAGGCAATGTCATTCTCTTCATCGATGAATTACACACCATGGTCGGTGCAGGCAAAGCCGAAGGAGCAATGGATGCGGGCAACATGCTGAAGCCGGCGTTGGCTCGCGGGGAGCTCCACTGTGTTGGCGCAACCACACTGGATGAATATCGCCAGTATGTAGAAAAAGATGCTGCGCTAGAGCGCCGTTTCCAAAAAGTGTTGATCAACGAGCCTACAGTGGAAGATACGGTGGCGATTTTACGCGGACTCAAAGAGCGTTATGAGCTGCACCACGCCGTTGAAATTACCGACCCAGCGATTGTTGCGGCTGCAAGTCTATCGCACCGTTATATTGCTGATCGGCAACTGCCCGATAAAGCCATTGACTTGATTGATGAAGCTGCGTCGAGCATTCGTATGCAAATCGACTCTAAGCCCGAATCGCTCGACCGTTTAGAGCGTCGCATTGTGCAGCTTAAAATTGAGCAGCAAGCGTTAGAGAAAGAAGAAGATACCGCCAGTCGTAAGCGTCTCGACAGCCTGAAAGAGGAGCTCGACACCAAAGAGCGCGAATACGCTGAATTGGAAGAAGTCTGGAATACAGAAAAAGCGGCAGTATCGGGGACGCAACACATCAAGGCGGCGCTCGAGCAGGCGCGTACGGATATGGAAATTGCCCGTCGTGCTGGCGACTTGAGCCGCATGTCGGAACTGCAATACGGCAAAATTCCTGAGCTCGAAAAACAATTGGATCTTGCTAGCCAAGCCGAAATGCAAGAAATGACCTTGCTGAAAAACCGCGTGACGGATAGCGAGATCGCGGATGTTATCTCGCGCCAAACCGGCATTCCGGTTGCGCGCATGCTAGAAAGCGAGAAAGAAAAACTGCTCAATATGGAAGCGGCATTGCACGAGCATGTTATCGGGCAAGATGAAGCGGTAAGTGCGGTTGCGAATGCCATTCGTCGTAGTCGTGCAGGTTTGGCCGATCCAAATCGCCCGATTGGCTCCTTCCTTTTCCTTGGGCCAACAGGGGTGGGTAAAACCGAACTATGTAAGTCGCTTGCCGAGTTCATGTTCGATAGCCGTGATGCCATGGTACGGATTGATATGTCCGAGTTTATGGAGAAGCACTCAGTGGCTCGCCTTGTTGGGGCACCTCCGGGTTATGTCGGCTATGAAGAAGGCGGATATCTCACTGAAGCCGTGCGGCGGCGACCTTATTCCGTTATTTTGCTCGATGAAGTGGAAAAAGCTCACCCAGATGTATTCAACATCTTGCTGCAAGTGTTGGATGATGGGCGTCTTACCGACGGCCAAGGTCGGACAGTCGACTTCCGTAACGCGGTCGTGATCATGACATCTAACCTAGGCTCTGATCGTATTCAAGAGCACTTCGGTGAACTTGACTACGCAGGTATGAAACAGACGGTGATGGATGTCGTTGCACATCACTTCCGCCCTGAATTCATTAACCGTATCGATGAGGCGGTGGTTTTCCACCCCTTGGCGGAAGATCATATTAAGAATATTGCTAGATTGCAGATGCAAGAAGTTGCACGTCGTATGGCGGAACGAGACTTTACCCTTGAAGTGACAGAAGCGGCGTTAGCCATGGTCGCGAAAGGAGGCTTTGATCCTGTCTATGGCGCGCGACCACTCAAACGGGCAATTCAGCAATCGATAGAGAACCCACTTGCTCAGCAAATACTGAGTGGCGATCTCCTGCCTGGGCGACCTGTTGTTCTCGATGTCGAGAATGAACAAATTATTGCTAAACAAGGCTAATCGAACCAAACCGCAAAAAAGCCACCGTTTTAGGTGGCTTTTTTATGGCTATACCACCTAAATTGGCGAGAAAACTTGCGAATTGTTGGGTTTTTGTTCGGTCGGTATTTTTTCTTTAAAAACCCCTTGCGTCACAAAAATACCTCTCTATAATGCGCTCCTCGTTGGCACGGCAAACCGCGCTAACAAACGGCAGCAAAGCCAAGTAAACAAAAAGCTTGACTCACTGCCTCGGTGGCGTAAAATGCCACTCCCGCTCAAGATTGAGCGATGCTCTTTAACAATTTGACCTATGCAATC
>NZ_MUFL01000121.1:0-6324 GCF_001995355.1 Salinivibrio sp. PR919
CCGTAACCACCGCCAGCCAAATGCAAGACTATGCTGATCAAGTCTGGGCGTTGTTGGTGGTCAGTTATGCCCGCGTGAAAGGCGGTCTGCATTACGCCAATAAGCAGCACATGTTAGAGCAAACCCAACGTTGGCAACTGGTTGTGCGTGGCACGCGGGTAATCGCCGTGATTTTATTCAAAGCCAAACGTGGCTGGAAATTAGTGGCAATGGCAGCGTGTCGTCGTGCTAAATCGGCCGCGCGTGCCGCGCTAAAACGGCTCATTTGTGGCGCTCTCCCCAATAGTTGGATGGAGCTTTCTGAACGCGCCGAACACTTTGTGATGCTGCACTGCCAGGGTCACCAATACCTGATCCACGCCAGTTTAGTCAGCGAGTTGCTGAATAAACCCGTGCGTGTTAATGAGGCCGACAGTTACCACTACGTGCGTGACATTGCTGGGATCCCCAAAGCCAAGATCATCGTGGGCACACCGGCRCGGYGCTAAGAGTTCACCAATTGGTCRAGGGCCGCRGCCCTTATCCCAGTGAAGTAGCATTGASTCATTGCCACAACGCAGCCATCAAGGCGCGTTGTTTATCACAGCAACCCGATAACAGGAGAACGCTTATGACGCGGAATCAACACACCCAGGCGCAGATGCAAGGTAGCGAGCAGAGCATGACAGGCGCAAACTACCCGCGAGAGCACAGTTGGTTTGACATGTTTGGCGAGCTTGGCAATCGGCCGGTGAATATTTTAGTCACAGGCGCAACAGGGTGCGGTAAATCGTCGACCATTAACGCGTTGTTTGATGCGGACAAGGCCAAAGTTGGACAAAGCCCGGATCCGGAGACCATGACCATCGAGCAGTATCAATTTAACAACCTTGTCTTGTTTGATAGCCCAGGGTTGGGGGATGGTCGCGAAAGCGATATTCGGCACGCGCGCAATATCCTCAACAAGCTCGAAGAGTGCGATGAAAACGGTGAACTACTGATCGACCTGGTGTTAGTGGTGTTAGATGGTAGCAGCCGTGATCTTGGCACCTCGTTTGAGTTGATTAACGAGGTGATTATTCCCGCACTGGGCGAGCATACCGACCGCTTACTGGTGGGGATTAACCAAGCCGATATGGCCATGAAAGGGCGGCATTGGGATCCGATTAACAATAAGCCCGAGCCAATATTGGATGCATTCTTGCGTGACAAGATCAGATCAACACAGCGCCGTATCTATGAGGCTACCGGTGAGAACGTCGAGGTGGTGCATTATGCCGCAGGCTATAAGGAAGGCGACGAACAGCAACCGCCCTATAACATGGGAAAATTGTTTGCTTACATCTTGCGCCATGTGAAAGCAAGCAAACGTGTGGCGTTAATGCGCGACATTAACCGTGACAAAGCGATGCGTGAGCACAACGATAGCGATGAAGACTATCGTGAGTCCGTGCGCAAATCGTTGTGGGAATCGGTCACCGAGGGGGCGGAAAAAGGCGCAGAGTTGGGTAGCTACTTTGGTGCCCCAGGAAAAGTGCTGGGCGCGGCCGCTGGGGCAGCGGTTGGTTTCTTTGTTGGGCTATTCAGTTGATGTGGCCCAGAGGCGGTGCATACCGCCTTAACTTACAGCGACAGTAGTGACACCCTTTACAGGCTAGATAATAGGAGAAACGATGTCTTATTTCACCCAGCTCGATACGGCGATGCGCCAACGCGGTCTGCTATTCCCGCTTGATGTGTTACTGGTTGGTGCCACCGGCAGTGGCAAAAGCAGCACCATCAATGCACTGGCAAAGGCCCCGGTGGCCGACGTCGGCAGTGGCGTTGATCCGCATACCCAGCAAATCAGTGGCTATGCCATGTCAGACAGCCTGCGTTTTCATGATTCTGCCGGGCTGGGAGATGGGAAAGCCGCGGACCAACGACATGGTTTGGCTATCCAACGTAGCCTTGAAGAAACCTGTACCAGCACCCAAGGCGGCGCATATGGCTTTATTGATATGGTGGTGGTGATCCTTGAAGGCGGGATCCGCGATTTGGGCACCAGTGTCACCCTGTTGGAAACCGTGGTCTTGCCGTATATTGCCCCAGAGCGGGTGGCGGTGATGATCAACCAAGCCGATATGGCCATGAAAGGGCGGCACTGGGATCGAATAACTCACTCACCGGATCACATCTTGGCTGAATTTTTAAGCCAGAAGGCGGCATCCGTACAAGCGCGGATTGCCGATTCCACCGGGCTCTCAATCGCACGACCTGTGTGTTACAGCGCCGAATACCACTACAACCTTGAGGCAGTGATGACGCACTTGCTGGCGCACCTGCCAAGACATCGTCGTCGTGTTCAACCGCGATCGGCATAATCTATACGAAGTGAGGAGGCAAGCGAATGAAAATCTATTTGGGAACGGGGCCAAGTTTTTTATTAGCGCGGCACATTGCCGATAATGTTTTGCGTGACAAAGTGCTGCCTGTGCCCGGTAGCCTTGTTTATTGTGATTTAGCGCTTGCCTTCGAGCACTCAGGGATTTATGTGGGAAATGATCAGATTGTCCACCTAAATGGTGACGGTTTTATTGAAGCCGTATCGCCGGCACAGTTTTTACAGCGCTTGGGTGGCTTTAACCCAGCGATAAGTATTTATGTGTCATGCCAAGATGAGCAAGCGGTCGGCTCGCCAGCGGCAGCCACGCGAGCGATGCAGGCGGTAGGCAAACGTCAAGACTACAATATGCTGTTTGACAACTGCCATCAATTTTCGTCGTGGTGTTTGTCGGATAACCGTGCAAACAGCGACAGTTTTACCTGGATGCTAAAAGACACCGCCAAGGCACATTTACGCGCAAATACCTGGCGAGTGTGGGATCGAGAAGATTAAAATAAGATGACAAGACGTTCAATCGCTTACCAGCGAGAATAACAACATGGCACGTCATTTGCTTATTTTTGTAAAATTTAGCGTGTTTAAAACGCTTGTTTATTTCGCAACTTGCAAAGGTCAAAACAATCAGTTATAAATGAAAACTGTCCTAACGGACCACGCCCTGACTAAAGGGATTAAGACGAACAACTCGAACGTAATATTGTGTCACACATAGAGTCCTAACGGACCACGCCCTGACTAAAGGGATTAAGACGAGAGTGTGTCAAGTGCAGCTTCTGCATCGTTAGCGTCCTAACGGACCACGCCCTGACTAAAGGGATTAAGACATTGATGCTGACTGCTTATCGAATGATGCTTGCAGGTCCTAACGGACCACGCCCTGACTAAAGGGATTAAGACTTTGATTGATTAAGGGGCCGGATGGCCCCTTTTGGTCCTAACGGACCACGCCCTGACTAAAGGGATTAAGACTCGGTGACGCATTTGACGGCCCTGTTAAATTTCAGTCCTAACGGACCACGCCCTGACTAAAGGGATTAAGACTTAACCACACATCATTCACCGAAAGAAATTGATCGTCCTAACGACCACGCCCTGACTAAAGGGATTAAGACCTTTGTTGTAACGAACAATAGGGAAGTGATTAATGTCCTAACGGACCACGCCCTGACTAAAGGGATTAAGACTCGTTACCCAACCACTTGTTGGTAGGATCTGGAGTCCTAACGGACCACGCCCTGACTAAAGGGATTAAGACGTTTATTAGATAGAAGAAGTAAAGGTGCCGGTTGGTGTCCTAACGGACCACGCCCTGACTAAAGGGATTAAGACCTCAATCATTTTTATGACCTTTGTCTTGTCGTGTTTTGTCCTAACGGACCACGCCCTGACTAAAGGGATTAAGACTCTACGGTGTTGCAGGGAAAAACCCACTGGCTATGTCCTAACGGACCACGCCCTGACTAAAGGGATTAAGACAACAGGTGAGGAGATTGCTGCACAGAAAATCTGTGTCCTAACGGACCACGCCCTGACTAAAGGGATTAAGACTTAATGTCAACCACATTGCCAGTCTTGACGTAAAGTCCTAACGGACCACGCCCTGACTAAAGGGATTAAGACCTTTACTTTGCTCATAATTTTATCTCCAAATTAAAGTCCTAACGGACCACGCCCTGACTAAAGGGATTAAGACTTAGCATGTTGGTCATGCTGCGGTTGCGGTTTGCCGTCCTCACGGACCACGCCCTGACTAAAGGGATTAAGACATAATCCGTCAAAGTCTTTTCTCATTTCTACCATCGTCCTAACGGACCACGCCCTGACTAAAGGGATTAAGACTAATACGGAACCAGTAATTACAAAGGGGAGTTTTGCGTCCTAACGGACCACGCCCTGACTAAAGGGATTAAGACTCAAGTTCCTCTTGATAAGCGTCCTGAACGTCTAGTCCTAACGGACCACGCCCTGACTAAAGGGATTAATATGTAGGGCCTAGGAGCCTAGGCCCTAGGCCCTTTATTTCACGCCTCGCTTAAAGGGCTCCCTCTTGTGTTTGATTTTCCTACTATCACCGATTGGTGAACCGTGCGCTGGCATCGGATAACAGGTATCCTTACCCTTATCAGTTGCCCGCGATACTGGGCAGCGTTTAATCACCCATTGCCACGGCCCCATACAAGGAGGTGCTATGCAACACGTTCATATCAATCTTGTCTCCAACCAATTGCTGCCTAATCTTATTCCCACATTGGGCGACAACGCCTGCACGCATGTGATCCTGGTGCTTGGGGATCACACCCTCAAAGCCCGCGCTGAGGCATTAGCCGATATGTACCGTGATCGCGATATTGTGGTGACACTCTGCGAAGGCCGCAGCAGTCATGAAGTGGGGGCGCTGAAACAACAAGCGCGCGAAGTGATTGACTGTCTCAGCACCGAGTTTGCCCATATGCGCTGGATATTGAATGCCACCGGTGGCACCAAACCCATGTCACTGACCTTTACCAACGCGTTTAACCAATACAACATTATGGCCAAAGCACACGCCGCACCAGGACAAGATCCTAATTGGGCGTTAATCATTTATACCGATAGCCAAAATAAAGCGATTCCTATCTTAAACGACGAAGACGGGCTGCAGTTACCTCCCTTGCCTTATCAGTCGGTGCTCAGTTTGGATCAGTTGCTTGAAGCCAATGGCTTTATGATGACCGACGCCATTGATACCACCAATGATGACGCGGTAGTAGCGCGTGCAGCCTTAAGCCGATTTTTAGCCAAGCACTGTAGCAAGGAGAAAACTCCCCAGATGCTCGGGCAGTTGCAATATCTCGCCGCTGAGGCAGCCAAGGATTATCCGAATACGGCGACGCAGAGCATGCCCCACGCGCCTTTCAACACATGGGCCACGCTCTATCAACGATTGGCGGATGAAGGTTTGATTGAATGGCGCGAGGGGGAGCAGCAAGTCACCTTTACCAGCCATCAGGCATGCCGCTATTTAGCGGGCATGTGGCTAGAGGAATTAACCTATCTGCTTGCGAAAGACGCCGGGTTTGAACAAGTGATGATGAATGTGGAAGGTGTATGGGGCGATCGCCRTGATCGCGCAMACTTTATGACTGAAAACACCGCGAGTAACGCGAGTAAAGGGAAAAACAACGAATTTGATGTGTTAGTGCGCCACAATAATCAGCTKTTAACCATYGAATGYAAGGCRGTCAATTGGCAATCKAAATYTRCCAACAGCCAAGATGTAACCCATAAACTGGATAACCTGAGCCGTAAGTTGGGGGGGCTATATGGACAAAGCTTATTAGTGAGTTTTCATGAATGTCCTGATGCAATGCGCACCCGTGCTAACGACGTCAATATTGCGCTTTGTGAGCCCGCCACCATCAGCGCCATTAAGGCTGCGTTGGCTCAGTGCCAACAAAACATGGGCTAGCATAAACGATCAAGGTAGGAGTAAGCGTCGCATGATCTATTTGGTGACACGCCATCAAGGCGCCGTCGAATRGTGTGCAAGACACAAGATAACGGTGGATGCGTGTCTCCCTCATTTGGACGTCGAGACGATTCAAGCTGGGGACACGGTGATTGGCACCTTACCGATCCCACTGGCCGCTGCCGTCGCGGCCCGTGGCGGACACTACTGGCATTTAACCGTGCCGGTAACATGGGCACAACGCGGGCAAGAGCTGACCGCCACGCAACTGGAGGATATGGGGGCCAGCCTGCAAGCCTATCATGTTACGGCGGCTGAGTAAGGAAACACAGTGGGCTCACCAATTGGTGAACACAAGTTAGCGGTTAAGGCGTTGAGTACACTGGGGCCATGTTTAACGATGGAGCTTGGCTATGACCACAGTCGTACTGGATTCACCGAACTACCATGTCCATATTAACAATCAGATCCTGCATATACAGCACAACAGCGCGCCGCCTCGCTTATTGCC
>NZ_MUFL01000122.1:0-6065 GCF_001995355.1 Salinivibrio sp. PR919
GGTAGGAGCGTGACCGGTACTGAGGCAGGAAGAGACATATTTGCTAATCGCGATTGAGTAACATCGCCTCCCTCATACTTAGTCACGATCTGATCGCCATCAACCAGGTGATACGCATCCAAGTAATCAATCGTCGTATTATCGGTCAGAATATGGAGATGACGCTCAGTTAACCCTTTATAGTCAAACTCCACTTGTATCCAAAAGGTCTGATATTCTAGCTTCCAGGGGATTGCTTCAGGGTTTTGTACAGTGGCAAACGGCGCGTGCTCAATCACGTAATCGAGCGGTAACTCGTTAGTCTCGTCAATAAAGTAACGGTATTCCACATCGAGCAAGGGATCATTGAGCTGTGAGACACGGGTTAGGCTAGCGATACCATAAAAAACAGACGCCACAAACCCAACGGCGAGTGCAATAGTGGTCCAGATGAGTGCCTGTCGCGATTGCAGAGCCTGCATTTGCATCTTCACTCCAAATTTTATAGTGATTGACCCAGCAGACCAGTCCAACCCTGCCAATCTGTCATGGTTTTTACGACACCGTGAATAATTTTCAAGGCTATCATTTGTAAATCTAGATAGACATGGCTAATTTTTCAAACACAGATCTCATCTTTATTACCTCGTCAGCCCACAGCGAGTGAACACTTAACTTATCTTTGAACATTTGTTCATTACAATGTTCGCCGCTATACTGCAATCAATTCCATTCAGGGCAGCGCCCTAGTAGCCAATGAGTACACCGATAATGACGATGCCAACCTCACCAGACGCGTTGCAAGAAGACACCGATTTATTGACTGAAATCGCTATTCTTTACTACCAACAAAGCGCCACACAAGAGGAGATCGCACGTAAGTACAAGATCAGCCGCCCCAAGGTCAGTCGGTTGCTGCGACGAGCGCGAGAGGAAGGGATCGTCGAAATCACAGTGAAGTTTCACCCCGTCCATAGTGCGCAGCTTGAGCAGCGTTTAATGGACAGGTTTAATTTAAAGCGCGCACTTATCTCTCTCGATCAACCCAGTGCCCAAGAGCAACGTATGCAGGTAGCAACACTCGTCTCAGCTTACTTGGATGCCAACCTGAACGACGGTATGGTCGTCGCTGTTGGTCAAGGACAAAATGTCGCGGCAGTCGCAGACCACCCAGGTGTGGTGTCTCATCGCCAAGCACGCTTTGTCTGCGCCATTGGTGGTACGCACCGCAGTGGTGATGCATTTAACGCTGACCATATTTGTCGGCGTCTAGCCAAAAAGTTTGGTGGAAGCAGCGAAACCCTCTACGCTCCTGCCTATGTCGACAACGAAACCATTCAACAAGTCTTTGTTTCTCACCCCAACATCAGCGAAACCTTGAACCAAGCCAGAAAAGCAGAGTTTGCGCTGGTGGGAATTGGCGATATGGATGAAAATAGCCACATGGTAAAACTTGGCTGTTTTAGCGCCCGAGAATTTGTAGAAGCACGGGTTAACGATGGTATTGTCGGTGACATTGGCGGCTTTGATTTTTTCCGCATGGACGGTCAACCGACCGATAATCTGATGCGAGGCCGTGTAGTGGGTCTCGCTATGCCAGATTTGGCGCGTATTCCTAATGTGATTGCCATGGCAAGCGAAAGCCGCAAAGCGTTGTCCATCTTAGGTGCACTGCGTACAGGTGTCATTGACGTGTTAGCAACCAGTGCCAGTTGCGCCATGGCGCTATTGAATATGTCAGAACCAGCACCGAACGAGAAACGGATCACATTTCAACAGCCAGAGTAAACCACATACAAAGAAGTGAGATGTATCGCGGGTTTATTTCGCAATACAATTGACAATCGACGTTAAAAACACAAAGATCGTCACATCATTTGCTCAGGCGCGTTGCATCTGTTCATATTCAGAGCAGGCGCTAACCCGCAAACGTGGCGTCTGAGCCTATCACGCAGAAAAGGTGAGTGAAGATGAGCAACAAACTGGACCAACTCCGCGCCCTGACCACCGTTGTCGCTGACACTGGTGACATCGAAGCGATCAAAAAGTACCAACCACAAGATGCAACGACAAACCCGTCGCTGATCCTGAAAGCCGCGCAAATCAAAGAATATGCGCCGCTCATCGAAGAAGCGATTGCTTACGCCAAATCACACAGCAACGACGCCGATCAACAAGTGGCAGATACTTGCGACCGTCTTGCCGTGAATATCGGTAAAGAAATCCTCAACGCTATCCCTGGCCGTATTTCAACCGAAGTGGATGCACGCCTATCTTACGACACTGACGCCAGTGTGGCGAAAGCTCGTAAATTGATCAGCATGTACAACGAGGCTGGGATCAGCAACGACCGTATCTTGATCAAACTCGCCTCAACCTGGGAAGGTATTCGCGCTGCAGAGATCTTAGAAAAAGAAGGGATCAACTGTAACCTGACGCTACTATTCTCTTTCGCGCAAGCGCGCGCCTGTGCCGAGGCTGGTGTTTACTTGATCTCACCATTCGTTGGCCGCATCATGGACTGGTACAAAGCGAAGGAAGGCCGTGATTTCACACCAGCAGAAGACCCGGGCGTGAAATCCGTCACCACCATCTACAACTATTACAAGTCACATGGCTACAATACTGTGGTCATGGGCGCAAGCTTCCGTAACACCGGCGAAATCTTGGAACTGGCAGGCTGTGACCGTCTAACCATTAGCCCACAACTGCTGCAAGAGCTCAGTGACGCAGAGGGTGACGTGCCAGTGAAATTGCAAGATACTGGCGCCACAGAGCAGCGCCCAGCGCGTATGACCCATGCTGAGTTTATGTGGGAACATAACCAAGACGCGATGGCCGTTGAAAAACTTGCTGAAGGCATCCGCAATTTCGCGGTTGACCAAGGCAAGCTCGAAGCCATGATTCGCGAGCAACTGTGATTTAACACAATAAAAGCGGCTTAGGCCGCTTTTATGATTAACGTCGATACCGTATTCAACCTGTTCAATCTGTAGGTATACACATGGAACGCAAAATGCTAGCCAACGCCATTCGCGCCCTTGCGATGGACGGAGTTCAACAAGCTAACTCGGGACACCCAGGTGCCCCAATGGGTATGGCTGATATCGCCGAGGTTTTGTGGCGCGACCACATGAACCACAACCCACAAAATCCAGACTGGGCAAACCGCGATCGCTTTGTGCTATCAAACGGCCACGGCTCAATGCTGATTTACTCACTGCTGCACCTTACGGGTTATGACCTTGCCATTGACGATCTGAAGCAATTCCGTCAATTGCACTCAAAAACACCGGGTCACCCAGAGTACGGTTATGCTCCTGGCATCGAGACCACAACCGGTCCGCTTGGCCAAGGTATTACTAACGCCGTCGGTATGGCCGTGGCTGAGAAAGCACTGGCTGCTCAATTCAACCGTGACGGCCATGATATTGTCGATCATCACACATACGCGTTCCTTGGTGATGGCTGCCTGATGGAAGGTATTTCTCACGAAGCCTGCTCGCTAGCCGGTACCTTGGGCCTAGGTAAATTGATTGCGTTTTGGGATGACAACGGCATCTCAATCGACGGTCACGTTGAAGGTTGGTTCTCTGACGATACGCCAAAACGTTTTGAATCTTATGGCTGGCAGGTTATCCCAGCGGTCGACGGCCACGATCCTGCTGCGATTCAAGCAGCTATCGAAGCGGCAAAAGCTGAAACCGGCAAACCAACGCTTATTTGTACCAAAACCACCATTGGTTACGGTTCGCCAAACAAAGCCGGTAGCCATGACTGCCACGGCGCACCACTGGGCGAAGACGAAATCAAAGCGGCACGCGAATTCCTTGGTTGGGAGCACGGTCCGTTTGAGATCCCACAAGATATTTATGCACAGTGGGATGCCAAAGAAGCCGGTGCGGCCAAAGAAGCAGCATGGAACGAAAAATTCGCTGCCTATCAGGCGCAGTATCCAGAACTCGCGGCGGAATTTACTCGTCGTATGAAAGGTGACCTGCCTTCAAACTGGGACAGCGAAACCCAAAAGCTCATCAAAGACCTACAGGCTAACCCTGCGAAAATTGCCTCACGTAAAGCGTCGCAAAACGTACTAGAAGCCTTCGGCAAACTGCTACCTGAACTGCTTGGCGGTTCAGCGGATCTGGCGCCATCAAACCTGACCATGTGGTCTGGGTCAAAAGCCATTACCGCTGACGATGCAAGCGGTAACTACCTACACTACGGTGTGCGTGAGTTTGGTATGACGGCCATCATTAACGGTATTGCGTTGCATGGCGGCTTTGTACCTTACGGTGCGACCTTCTTGATGTTTATGGAATACGCGCGTAACGCGATGCGTATGGCGGCCTTGATGAAGGTGCAAAACATTCAGGTTTATACCCACGATTCAATCGGCTTGGGCGAAGACGGCCCAACTCACCAGCCGGTCGAGCAAATGGCTAACCTACGCCAGACACCAAACATGAGCACTTGGCGTCCATGTGACCAAGTAGAATCAGCTGTTGCTTGGAAGGCAGCCGTTGAGCGTAAAGACGGGCCAAGCGCGTTGATCTTCTCGCGTCAAGGCCTTGCCCAACAAGAGCGTGATGATGCACAGCTTGCTAACATTGCCAAAGGCGGCTACATCCTGAAAGATTGTGCGGGCAAGCCAGAGCTTATCTTAATTGCAACTGGCTCTGAAGTTGAGCTGGCCGTTGATGCGGCGGCACAACTGAGTGAGTCAGGCAAGCAAGTGCGTGTGGTTTCAATGCCAAGCACGGATCTGTTTGACAAGCAAGATGCAGCCTATCGCGAATCTGTATTGCCATCTGACGTAACCGCGCGTATCGCGATCGAAGCCGGCATTGCCGACTATTGGTACAAGTACGTGGGTCTAGACGGTCGTATCATTGGCATGACGTCTTTTGGTGAATCAGCACCGGCTGGTGAGCTATTTAAGATGTTTGGTTTCACCGTTGAAAACGTTGTAGAGACCGCCAACGAACTACTCGCCTAGTTCCTTATAATCAGCGATTAGCACGCTAACGCGCACAAAGGCCAGTCTTAGACTGGCCTTTTTTATGCCTTTTCATCGCTGCTTAGTAAAATCAGTAAAGAAAGCGACTGGCTGATGGACGACGATGATACGCAGCTCTCACACCGAGATCGTGGCGAAGATGTTCAGAGAGCTCATCTGTTGAACAAACGTTCAACATTTTATTAGATCGCGTAATGCCAACCGTGATAGTGACAACCTTCATCACAGTGACGGTAAAACCTTGTTCCGTGATTGCCATCAGTGATTTCCCTCTCATTGTTTTTTCAACATACTCGCCATCATAAAACCTCAAGTTATATTGAGGTAAATGAAAATCACAGCAACGGGAGCAAAAAATGACCATGAGTGTCGGGCAAGTGGCTAAGCGTGCGGGGGTAAAGGTCTCTACCCTGCATTTTTACGAACAAAAGGGGCTAATTGTGAGTCAACGCAACGCGGGTAACCAACGTCGTTACGACCGTGCAGTGCTGCGTCGCCTTGCCGTGATCAAAGCGGCGCAAAATGTTGGCCTGTCACTGGATGCGATTGGCAAAGCACTCAGCGAACTTCCTTCACACCAAGCTCCCACTCAAGCGCAATGGCGTAAAATGGCAGAGCACTGGGATCAGACCCTGAACGACCAAATTGCGCGGCTTCAACAGCTACAGTCAAGCCTCAGTGGCTGCATCGGCTGCGGCTGCCTCTCTATGAAATCATGTGCGCTCTATAATCCCAATGACGTGGTGGGCGAAGCCACCAAAGATGACAACGTGCTCAACCACCCAAAAACCAATGTGTCTGATCTTTTAAAACACTSGGGACAAAATAAGTAATAAACGCTTTACATGAACTGGGATTGCTGTATGGTGGTCACAGCTCTGGAACATGGAGCATCAATGATTCATCAAGTAAAAGTCGACATAAGCTACGCTATTATCAATATTATAGAGTTTCTAACGTTACCCACTTTCGCTTTTAGACATTTCATCGACTCCGTTCAAAGCTACCCTATTTATTTTAATTTAAGAGAGAATGATTATGTCTAATCAATCAACTGGTATCGTAA
>NZ_MUFL01000123.1:0-5902 GCF_001995355.1 Salinivibrio sp. PR919
ATACTCATCAATTTACTTATTATAATCAAGTTAATCATCATACTCATCAATTTACTTATTATAATCAAGTTAATCATCAATCAAAGTCCCAATAATGAATAATGTCATTGTACTTATCGCTACAACGCCCAGGCTTTCACTTGTTTCTGCGCATGCGCTTCCTTCTGTCACCAATCAAACATGCCAACCTAAAGCTGTTGTGCTCGTATCAGATACACGCTCACTAGATCGGCATGAAGTAGAGAACCTTCGCTCTGAACTCAAAAGTATTCCGCTGCATGTGTTGGTCAATTCACGTGCGTCCGGCGCCGCTGGCAGTTGGAATACCGGTATCAACTATATCTCTGATAACTTCCCAAATAGCTATATCGCTATCATCGATGATGATGATGTTTGGCAGCCAGAGCATCTGTCTTCTTGCCTACTTAGCAGTGAAGAAGGAACGGCAGATATCGTTCTGTCTGGTATCAATGTGAAGATTAATAACAAAACGGTCGCTACTAATATTCCCAAAGGTCTTGAGGCCAGTGACTTTCTAGTTGGTAACCCAGGATGGCAAGGCTCAAATACCTTTATTAAGACTGGGCTTGCTACCAAAATTGGTGGTTTCACTGACGGCTTAACCAGTGGAAATGATAAGGATTTTGCGATTCGAGTTTTAGAGTCAGGCTTGGCCACCATTCGCTATACCAATTTGGCGACCGTTGATTGGATGTGCAATCAATCACCCGATGCGCTATCAGCCCCTGGCTCTAAACAGAAACTGCACGGCTGTGCGCAGTTTCTAAAACTTCATGGAGAGAAAATGTCACGAAGTGAGATGGATATTTATTTCGAACGCGCTGCAGAGCTGTTTGCGCTTTCCAAGAACGATATATTAGACGAAATAAAACTGCTGGAGAGTGTCAATGGCTAACTTTTACTCGCGTGCGCCCATTAAATACACTAAGATCTTGTGCGATCGTAATTTGCAAGTTTTACACACTTCCTCACCAGAATTTGACTCTGCTGAAGTAGTAATCGCCATTGCCCATAAAAACCAACCACAATATCTCATTCGAGCGCTTAACAGCGCTATAAATCAGTGTCTCACTCAAAAGCAGGTTGCGCGCATTGTTGTACTGGATGATAGCTCGGATATAAGTTGGTCATCAGAAGCAAGTGCTTTACTTCACCATCCAGCTGTTACCCTTTTACAAGCAGAATGCGGGTCACCAGCTAGAGCACGAAACCTTCTCTTAGACTGGGCAGATACACAGCCATGTATAAAATGGGTTGCAAGATTAGACGCTGACGATGAACTGTTTGCTAAAGATAGCCTACATGGATTATGGAGCGCCGTTCGCAATACAGATAAAGTAGCAGCTCTGGGAAGCAATAAGCTGAGAAAAGAAGATGTGATTCTCCAAAATAACAATATCGCAAATCCAAACAAGCTCTGTAATCATTTAAGTTTAGCGAGATTTATCGATGATTTTGCTTCAGCCAAGCAACAACACGAGCTCCCGTCATSCAACTTATTACTCAAGACCAATCTGGGTATCAGGTACCCAAACATCAGAAGCGCAGAAGACCACTGGTTGGTCACTAAACTATTAATGCTAAATCCTTCTAAGGTAGCAGTTTGTTCTTATCCTATTTATGCCATCTATTCTCTTGATGGAGAAGATACAAAGAAAAATAAGACTAACGAAATTTGGCGAGAGCAGAGAAAAAGGCTTGCCTATGTTGCAAGAACATGGAGCACTCTATTGTCTACCAATCGCCATCTGCTTGGTGTTGGTATGGAAGGGGCGGTTTGGCTACAGCATAATCAAGTGGTTAAGGAGTTTTACCCTTGGGCTATTTCTGACAACGAAGTCCGAAGCCTGAGAACCTTACTCGCTGAAAAAGATGCTCCAATTCCGACGGCGACTTGGAGAAAGTGTGATGGAATTTGGCAGTACAGCACCTTCTTCCAAAGTAATGCATTAACTAACGAGAAACTTTCCGAAAAATCCATTGTAGATTACCTCAAAAAACTCTATCGCGCTGGAGTTTGCACTCTCAACATCAAGCGAGATAACTTAATTGTCACTCCACAAGGAGACTTGGAATATATTGATATCGGAAAGGACATACAGCCTCTAACCTCCTCACACTTTCGGGATATGTGCGCCCGCCTCTATTCTATTGGAATACTGGCTAATGCTGACGAAGAACTCGTGCGTCGGCGGAGTTGGCGAAGACAAGATGATGCTTTAATGAGCCTTCCCGGATTCGAGCAGTTTTACCACAAGTTGATCACAGAGCTTCATCCACAATGCGTCGAACCTTGCCAAGCACTAACCCCGATGGCCTCATCTAAGAGCGATGCAGTAACTCTAATGATTAAAGCCTGCGCACAAGATGCAGAGGTACTTACTGACCAAGTACTGCATATCGTGACGCAGCTGCGCTACCCAGTTAATTTCGCTAAAACAATTCTTCTGATTGATCCTCACGAGGGACAATTTTTACGCCAGTATTCAAACCCAAACCTAGCCTCCGTTATTGAACAAGCCGAGAAGCTGAGAGACGATGGACTAATTGACTCCGTGCTAGTTTCCCCTACAAGCGCAACAACCATAAATACAACGTATGAAAAATGGTTTGCRCAATCTGATTGCGGAGAAACACATACCATTCAAAATGCTCCCTTATTCCCTCAGATCTGGGGATTTGACCAAGTTACGACTCGATATCTACTGCAGTGCGATTTAGACGTGCTTATTGGTCGCCGAAATTGGAGCCATGATTATATCGCCGACATGATTTACGCCTGTAAGCCTGAGGATGTGCTTACCGTTGGCTTCAACATTCCCAAAAGCGGCTCTAGTTTCAATCCTTATAAAGGAGAGCCAGGCGAATTTGCTCCCGAAGTCCGTTTCGGACTCTTAGATCTTGCTAAGATTCGCAATCAACTACCAATTGATAATCCTTTGGACGAAGGCAAGTTCACTCTCACCTGGCATCGTGCACTACAGCAAGCAATGAAACATAGAGGACTTCGCGCTGTACGTGGTGGCGATCCACGAAGTTACTACGTTCATCCTAGAAACGAGCACAAACACTTTTCTGAACTTTCATTAGCGAGAGATCTAATTGCCCAGGGAAAAGAACCTACAAAGCAACATGAGGAGTTTGATTGGGTACCCGGCAATCATTGGCAATATGAGCAAAGGCGCGAAAAAGTCGTTTTTTTGTTGAAAGGTAGGTACACAGACCATGCCCTGCTAAGACGCTGCCTAGAGTCTTTGCGAAATCAGACAAATCAAAATTTTGGTATTGTCCTTATTGACGATGCCAGTGGCGCCGTTCATAACTGGTGTTATCCAATGTTGTTGGATGAGCTACAAGCTAAAACTACCTTAGTAAGGCGTAGCTCTAATACTGGGAGAATGCCAAACTTCATATTGGCAATAAAAGAAATCTGCCAAGACCCTAGCACCCTGGTTGCAGTGTTAGACCAAGATGACTGCTTAATGCAACCCAATGTTGTTGATGCTTTGTATGCGGCTAAGAAACAGGGGGCAGACTTAATTCAGATGCCTATGTTCCGCCCTAATAAACCACTGCATTTATACCAGCCGGATTATACTAGTCCTAGGCTTGCTGCGGGTGCGAATGTATGGAGCCACCTAAGAGTCTTCACCAAAGCGTTATTTGAAAAAGTCCCTGAGGAATATTACAAACATAAAGACAGCTCTGAGTGGTTCGATTCGGCTACAGATTATTTAACCATGTTACCTATGGCGGAACTCGCAAAAGCCCCTATTTACTTAGATACAGGCTACACCTATTGGCACATACGCAAAAAGCTGGGCCGAGATGAAAAAGAGCGCAATAACCAAATGGTTCAAGAAATTATGTCTATGCCTTCACTTTCTCGGAGAGGAATAGAGCTTGTTGAGCCAAAGCCAGATTTTTTTGAAGACGGTTTACCACAGTAGACAATTCGTTGTCGTAAAGCCACCAGTTTGGGGAGATGCTACTCCCCCTTAAAACAAAAAATAGTGACTCTAAGGTCTTTAAGCTCGAAGAATCAATGTGCTCCAACCATGTCATAGGCTTAACCTCGGATAGACCTTTCAATAATTGAGTCGTTTCTTCTTTTGGTAAGCTTGGCAACGACTGAAGCTTGAAGCAGTGTCGAGTGATTGTTGCGTCATTCACTTTGTCATGACGCACTAGCTTCATTTCAAAGCCTGGCCAATTTAATTTGTCCATCCAACCAGATGCGAGACGCCGTTCTCCCAGCCAGTTATGGTATGCAGCCGGCAGCGCTTTCCGTTTATTATAATCTAGGGGCCTCTCTAGTGAAGGCAGCAAAGTCATCCTACTAACATTTATCGTGACACCAAATTCCAGCATTGTCTTGAGAGTGAGCAGACCAATTGAAGGTTTACACCCCAATAGGCTCTCCAATTCCTTCCCATGTGCTTCTAGCTTTTTACAAAATAGTTTGCTTGGTACTTCGCCTTGAACAAGAACGCCTGTCTTGATGCCTGCCAACTTACTATTGGTAATCAACAAGTCAGCGCTTGAAGCGATGGTCAAAGGTTGATTAAATCGAATAACTTTCTCATTTTTTTTGATGACTAAGTCACCCGGACCATTGCCAACAATATGCCATTCATCCACTTTCTATGCCTTTTGAAGTCAAGCAAGAACTAAGATTTTCTGTTGCTTTCCCAATCTTGATAAATCTTCTTCCATGTTGCTGAAGTCTGCTGCTCAAATATTCTAGGGCGTAGTTTTGGAGGAACATAATGGCCATCTCGAAATCGTCCACATAAGCCACAATTACGCCTCATTAGATCACGCATTTCATCATCACTGGATGGTAAACGCTGCCGTCCACCTTTTAGGTTTAATACTCGGTCAATACCACCAGCAACCGCACAAGGATAATAACCCTGAGGCGTTAGACCTAAACCGCAAGTCTTTGCGATATCACACCCGTTCGAGAAGTCACTAAACTTGTGGGACCAGCTATCAACAGGAGCTAAGTTAAATGGGCCAAAATCTGGTTGAACGGAATCAGTTTTTGCTGAGTTTTCAATACACAACCACTCTGGCAGCATCGATATTACTTTGTTGACGTGACGACCATAGCCGTTAGTGACAAGCTGAATAGTCAGAGCAGGACGAGCAAGCTTCAGGCGATATAACTCCGAAAGGATCTCGCTGAACTCGGGATGTAGCGTTGGTTCTCCACCTAATACACGTATTTTTCGCCAGTGCTTATTCTGGCTTAGACTATCGTCAACAAAATGGGCTATTTCATCGAGTCCAATATGTGTTTTCGATGGGGCTTGGGCTGAAGAGCGATTACAGTTATTGCACTTCAAGTTACACTGGTAGGTGATATCTATTTCAATCAAGTCATCAGCAACCTGATATTGGTAACCCATCAACTTAGTCATTGGCTTCTGAATGCGAATCCATCGCCAAAAAGCTTTTAGCTTGAACCAAAACTTAACAACATAAAACCACTTATGAGGATAGCCACGCGAGTACTTAAATGGTTCTTCATTACGACGCAAAGCCACAATGACCTCTCTTTTAATTTTGTTGTAAATGCCTTCGCCAAACGATATCTCAACCTAACACGATGATATGTCGTTCACTATCATCGTAAGATAAAGTAATTGTTACATGTAAGCAATTGTTACACGGCCTAGTAAAAATACTCAGATATTTACCCGCATCGTGAACTTAAACTATTTAAATCACGAACCTTAAGTACATCCCCCATCCACTCATCTACCTCACCTTCCACCCAGGGCGAGATCGCGAACGTTTTTTGACCAAAAAAGGATCGGTTTGACGATCACCTCTGGCTGTGATCATATAGGCCGATTCTAAAATAGTTCGGGAT